>NZ_WKZK01000019.1:0-68334 GCF_009680135.1 Eubacterium sp. BIOML-A2 | reverse complement strand
AAAAAACTTGTAGTTTTCTGGAGTTATTATCTCATAGATAGATAAAACTAGCACGGTACTAGTGATTTACCGTATACGTCAACTGAAGCAGCAGATCCAGTTCCTTTTGAGGCCACAGTCCAAGACCGCCTTCGTGGCGCAGAATATGATGCACCTCATCCAGTGAAGCATTTCCAGACTTCATTAAGTATTCAAAACGAGTACATACAATTGCAATGTTAAGCAGTGTTGCAGATGGTTCGGAAAGGTTCTTGGGAAAGGCCGTATCTTTCAGATTACTGTGATGACAGAGAATAATCGTATGTATATCTTCCGGCAGGAATTTTTCTGCGATTTCAGCGCCCAGTATATTATGTCTGTCGCTGTCATTTCCCAGATCGGTTATCTCACCGGGAAGCGATAAGTATCCGATATCTCTCAGAAGAACCGCATAATGCAGGGTCAGCAGATCTTTAGTTGAGAGCCCCAGCGTTATGCCAAGACGTTTTGTAAAGTAGGCACACCGCAGATTACTGATCTGGATATCGGGTTTACGCTGTGAAAGGGCACATAAAAATCCCTGCGTAATCTTTTCGAAAGAGATCATGTTCATCTTATCCTCCTGCATGAGCAGTACGGCTTTGATCTTGGTCAGAAGTTCGATGCGTTTGAAGGGCTTGCTCAGGAAATCAATGGCTCCGGCTTCAAGTGCGCGGATTCTATGCTGGTCTTCATTCAGAGCGGTCAATATGATGACCGGAAGTTCTCTGCACTGTGGCAGACATCGCAGACGCTCGCATACCTGATAACCATTAAGAGTGGGGAGCATAATATCCACAATTGCCAGATCTGGTTTTTCTTTCTCTGCGAGGCTGATCGCTTCCAGGCCATCCGTCGCAACTACGGCGGTATATCCGTACTTTTCTAAGATATCTGTCATTAGCATCTGACTGGCTATGTCATCTTCGACAACTAATATTTTAGACATATAAGTCCTCCTTCATAACTTCCATAAATAAAAACGAGCAATTCTGACCTTTAACACAATTATGAGTGTAATATGTGTTAAAGTCAAGAAAAATTCTGATTATTAACACATTCTGTGGGTGATGAAAATGAAAATTTACATGTACAGGGGAAAGAAAAATTTGTGCGGTGAAAGAATTCGAATGGCACGATTAAAAAGGCGGATTACACAAAGCAACTTAGCTGCCAGGGTTCAGCTCGAGGGGATCACACTGGAAAGAGACAGCATAAGCCGCATAGAGAAAGGAACACGGTTTGTAACAGATTATGAGCTGAAAACATTTTCAAAGGTTCTTGGGGTAAGCATGGAATGGCTGACCACGGAAGATGCGCTGTAGTGAATATACTGCAGCGCTTTTTCTTATCTTATAAGGAAGTCTGCCTATAAGATAAGAAAAAACTTCCGCGAGTATTTCAAAAGATGGCATGTATGAATTTTTAGGACTCTGCAGGACTGTTATTCTCAGGTATAGATGGACAGACAGGCAGCACAACTTGGACAACCAGCCCATTGGGGGGATTATCTTCCAGCCAGATTTTACCCATATGCATCTCAACAAGACTCCTGCATATGGCCAGCCCCAGGCCCACACCTTGATAATTGCGGGTAAAACTTGAATTTACCTGCTCAAATGGATAAAAAACTTTTTCTTTAAATTCGTCTTCTATTCCAATACCATGATCAATTACGCTGATCGAGTAGATGGTTTCATTAACGGGGCGGAACCGAATGCAGATTTCTTTATTTTCTGGAGTGAATTTGATCGCATTTGATAACATATTTAACAGCAGCTGACGGATCTTTTGTATATCCCACATGGCTGTGAGGCCGGTATCCTCCGATTTTATATCGATTACAAGCTGCTGGTCCTTGCTCTGGATTAATGGCATGACTGATACGGAAACGCTTTCTATGATGTCAGCCACATTTACCTCTTCCAGGGAAAGGGTCTCAACATGTCTGTCCAGTTTAACAAAATGTAATATATCGTCTATTAATGCGAGCAGATGATTGCCGCTGTCCAGTATAACAAATATGTACTGTTTCTGCTTTTCGTTGAGCTCCCCAAATAATTCGTCATGAAGAATAGAGGCGAAACCGATGATGGAGTTGAGCGGTGTTCTAAGCTCATGGGACATATTGGCAAGAAACGCGGATTTGCACTTGTTAGCTTCTTTTAACTCGTCAATCGTATGTATAAGATACTCAGTCCGTTCCAGAACACGTTTTTCAAGAATCAAATTTTCCGCAATTAATTTTTGGGACATCGTGAGCAGGTCATCCGTAAGTTCCTGAATCTCTATTGGAACAAACCAGTTATCCCAGGAGATATTTTCCGGGGGTGTGCTGTCTTTGGCAATCGAGCGTGAGAATCTCTGCAGCTTATGCAGGGGAGCTGTAATACGGCCGCAGAGAACGCGGAGGACAAAAGCTGCAATGAGGATTAACAGCAGGGTTATTATGCTGATAAACAGCAGATCACCGTAACCAAGATCGGCAAACAGGTAAGTAGGTGCGCCGACCCCGATATTCCCGATTACTTCATTTTTTATGTTATACAGCGGATCGGCCACAATGATTCCATATCCATTCCTTTCATCCATTAGGATCTTTCCCTGCCAGCGTTTCCCTGCATTTGTTGTTTCGTAGAGTTCACTGTTCTGAAAGGAGCCTTCCAGGTAAGAAAAGTCATCGATATCGATATTGGAACAGATTCGAAGCCCTTTTTCTGCGCTGACAGACAAGTATGTACCGGGGACTGCGGAAGTATAATTGTGTGCCAGGGTATTATTGTTATTAATAAGGAAGCCGCCGACAATGGCTCCGTGCAGCCTTGTTCCATCATAGAGCGGAAAGAGGACCAGGTGCAGCATTGCCGGGATGTTTTCTGTATTAGCATTTAGCCGAACGCTTTGCCTGAAGGAAGGAGAAGCCTGATTGACAGACTCTGCCGATAGTATCTCCGTTGTATGTATGGGGGCAGTATCGTTTTCAAAAAATTGAAGCAGATAATCCAGTTCCCATTCTGTACCTGTCTGGTGGTCCGCACTGCACAGAATTCTGCCATGTTCATCTACTACAAGGTAATAACCGGGTTCCTGCTTATCTGCGAGCTTAAGGAGTTCATCTAAGGCCTGATAGTCTTTGCCGGCAATCAGTGCATTCAGGTCATTGTAATTGCAGATTCCGGCTAAGGTCTGCTCAATGGCTGTCTCGTGGATAAGCATCTGGTCTTTGGCTACGCTGAGGGCCACATCCAGGCGGGACAGGACTCCTTTATTGGCTGTCTTATAATTATGGTAAGCGATGATACTGCCAAGAGTTCCGAGTGTCAGGACAAGGATAAATAAAAATGCTATATAGATGTAGAATGCAATCGGTTTTTTCCTCATAATACCTCTCTTTCCGACAGGGCAGCTAATTCAGCATTTCGTAAACTGCGAGCTGTGTTCGGTTACTGAGACTCAGTTTTTTTAGAATGTTGCTAATATGTGCTTTTACCGTATGCTCACTGATCTGCAGATGGCCCGCGATCTGCTGGTTAGACATACCGATACTTACAAGATGGATAATTTCCTGTTCCCGGGAAGTCAGTTCACTGAGAGCTTCTTTATTAATCTTGATTTTGTCCTTTTTGTGGAATGTCAGTGCCAGGTCGTTGGAAGACATCAGGGAGAATATGATATCAAAACCGGACACGATCAGATTGGAAAGCTCGTAGAAATCGGTGGTTTCCGGATCGGAAGAGAAGGATTCGATATCATGAAATGAAGTAAAAAGTGCTTCCGTATTCTGATGCTGCGGCTGTGTAATGATAATGTAAAAATTTGCGTTATCCGTATCGGAGATGTCCAGTGGAAGACCCAGAGGGGCAATCGCATAAAAACACTGATAAGGACAGGTGGTAACGGTTAATGCTTCGGGAGGCCGCTGTGTCAGCCGTTTGGAAAAAACTTGACATACGCTGTCGGTATCCGTGAGTTTACTGTTGCAGAAAGGGATCTGGTTGGAGGGAATTGTGACAGGCTGGTTATCCACATTGTAAATGGTGATCGACACCTGAAAGTATTTGGAATACATATCCTGCAGCTGTTGTATTTTTGCCAGGGCGTATGCAAAACTTGTCTGTTTGGGTGTCATTGGGAGTCCTCCTCTTTCAAAATGAGTCGTTTACGGGATCTTCAGAGTAAAAGCAATCCGTAATGCTTGCCTGTGCTGTTTCATGTCTTTAATCCGGAAAATTCAGGGGTTCAGGAAAAACATTACGTCTTTGGATCAATACTCCATCAATCATACAATACCATAGATACGGTTAAAAAAAAATTAGAAATAAGTATTAGATTGGGCTAAATCTAATACTTTTGACCAGATACAGGAGGGGAATAGCACATTATAGCTATATAGAGAAAAAGCATAGATAAATAAGACTATTTATGGAAGTTATCAGAAAAAAATAGGTAAATATCCTAATTTTCAAATATATTATTTTGAATTATACTGAAAATATAGATTATCGCATAGAAAGAATCCGGACTTTCGAGTGAAAAAAAGAGAAAATAAGAGGAGGTATTACAAAGTATGGAAAAAACAAAATCTCGCGTTCTTGAAATGCTGGAAACGGGGAAAACGGTAGCATGGCCGCCTACAGCAAATGCAGATAGGGAATTGACGGACTTTGTCCAAAAAGAAGTGGTAGGAAAGCCGTCTACTGATCGTACACAGAGGCTGTTCGACCATTTTCTGAATTCAAAATGCCGTTTTGACGGACAGATGCCATTGTTATATACCGAAGCGTGGAAAAAGTATGACGGCATGCCGCTGTATATCCGCAGAGGTCTTTCATATAAGTATATGATTGAGAATATGGACGCTACCGTAAAAGAAGACGAAGTAATCGTTGGCTCAAAGACACGTTTTACGCGTGGTGCAACGATGTATCCTCAGTTCTCTACAAAATTTATGATTGATTTCCTGAATATGGCGGAAGATGAGGAAGCAAAACTATTTTCTGTGAGCGGTGATGATGAGGCTCACAATATCAAAGAAGAGGGCTGGATCAAACTGGGTCAGTTGTTCTCTATCCGTGAAGAAGAAGTAGCGCCGATGAAAGAGTGCCTCGAGTATTGGAGCACACGTTCTATAGAAGATGTATCTGAGAAAGTAATGGAAGAATCCTTCCCATATTATAAAGATTTGAAACTGGCACAGAAAGTGGGGATATTCCCTGGCTCCGGTCTTGCATCCGGATGTGACGGACGCTGGACACCGGCATATGACATTATCGTTGAGCGCGGCCTGGAAGATGTGATTGCTGAATGTAAGCGTCATCTGGAAGAAGAACAGCCGATCAAAAAAGAGGGAGCAGAGAAAATCTATTTCTGGCAGGCTTGTATTTATACTTGTGAGGCAATCATTACATGGGCAAAACATTATGCCGAGGACGCACGCCGCCAGGCGGAGACTGCAGCTGAGCCCCGTAAGAGCGAGCTGCTTCTGATGGCGGAAGGTCTTGAATGGGCTCCGGCCAAACCGGCCCGTACATTTAGAGAAGGGCTGCAGGCTGCATGGCTCGGACATCTGATGGTTTGGAACGATTCCATTTCTCTTGGACTGTCACCGGCTCACTGGGGGAAGCTATTATATCCGTTATATGCGGCAGATCTTGAAGCAGGACGCATCACAAAAGAAGAGGCTCTTGAGCTTTGGGAAATCATGAGAATTAAGTTCAGTTCGGAAGAATATATCACGCCATCAGCATGGGCTGCTATGGCATCCTCCAATTCCTTCCAGCATATGACGGTAGGCGGACTGGATCCGAAGACTGGACAGTGTATTGATAATGAATTAGAGGATATGATTCTTGAGGCAGGGGTGAATATTCCGACACCGCAGCCGACCCTGGGTATTCTCGTAAGCTCCAAGACTTCGGAACATCTGCTTTTGAAAGCGGCAGAGACAACGAAGGCCGGGTGCGGATATCCCGCATGGTTCAATTATGATATGCAGGTTCAGCACCTTCTCTGGTGCCATGCGGAGGAGAACATTACGCTGGAGGATGCAAGAGACGTTAGTATTGCCGGATGTGTTGAGATTGGCATGCAGGGTACCACACATGGCATTAACCATCCTGCATTCTATAATGAAGGAAAAACATTCGAACTGGCATTAAATAATGGGGTTGACCCGAGAACCGGCGAAGTCTGTTTCACAGGCTGTAAACCGATCACCTGTTATCAGGATGTCTGGGATAACTTTATTATGATCCGTGAGCATTATATGAGAGTTTACATGCGTTACTGGGATTTCGTAATCGGTATCTGCCGCGGGATTCATCCGAAGATCGCAGGTTCTGTACTGATGCATGACTGTGTAGCGGTTGGACGTCCGCAGGATGACAATGGATGCCGTTACAATAAGTCAGTCACACTGCTTGATTCCGGAACAGTAAATGTCTGCAATGGTCTTGCGGCAATGAAGAAGCTGATCTGGGATGAAAAGAAATATACATTTGAAGAATTTAAAGAGGCGATTGACAACAATTTTGGTTATAAGGTTGGTGCTGTTGCAGGTAACTTCTCTATGCTTAATCAGGAAATCGAACCTTCATTACACATGAAATATGCGAAGATCCATAAGGATATCCTGGAGGCGCCGAAGTTCGGCAATGATGATGATTATGTAGACAATATCTTTGTAGATCTGTGGCACGACTATGACAGAGTCTGTGCATCAGAGATTACATATCTTGGATATCGTTGGCTGACGGCGGCATTATCTATATCTGCTCATGGGCCTCATGGCAGGGTTACCGGGGCTACGGCAGATGGCCGTCTGTCAGGAGTTACTCTTTGTGATGGTATTCTCTCCGCATCGCCCGGAACGGATACAAACGGGCCGATAGCGCTACTCAATTCCGGAGTGAAACTGGATCCTACAGAGTATCGCAGTGTTCAGCTCAACATGAAGATTCATCCGAATGCGATCCGCGGGGACGAAGGAAGCCGAAACTTTGTAGACTTTATTAAATCATACTTCAATAATGGCGGCTATCACGTACAGTTCAATATCGTTGACTCGAATATGCTCCGCGATGCCCAGAAGCATCCCGAAAACTACCGTGAACTGATGGTTCGTGTTGCCGGATTCAGTGCTTATTGGTGCGAGCTTGGGAAACCTATTCAGGATGAAGTTATTGCCCGTACGGAATACAATCAGGTATAAACCAGATGATTCATCAGCTAATTTAGATAAGTCTTTCAGCCTGGAGGAGGGGAGTGGTTTCTCCTCCTCTTTAAAATATCGGTGAGGAGGAATGGAAATGAGTGAAAAAAGTGTAAAATTCTCTGGCTGGTCAGTGACGGGGGCGGCATTTGTGATTGTATTGTTCCATATGACAATTCGCGGTTCATTTGCAACGTTAATCAATGGAATGGTTGAAGCAACCGGCTGGTCAACCGCTGCTGTTTCAGCAGGCAGTTCAATCTTCATGGTGATGTACGGGCTCTTTGCTTTTTTCGTTGGGACATATATTGATAAGCTTGGCTGCCGTGTTACCTACACGATGCATGGTATTATCATGGGAGTTGGTTTATTCCTTTGCAGTTTCGCAAAAGAGCCATGGCAGTACTGGTTATTCTACGGTGTAATTGCCGGTATCGGTTCTGGTGCGTTCTGGGCTCCTATTACCTCTATGGTTCGTCAGTGGTTCATGGATAAGTTAGGTCTTGCAATGGGCCTTACAACAGCCGCTGCCGGTGTTGCCATGAGTATCGGGCCTCTTCTGTCCATGATTCTGATTTCAACGGCTTCATGGCAGATCATGATGAGAGTATTCGGTATTGTCCTGATGATAGGTATTACAATTGCGGCACAGTTTACCAAGAGTAAACCAGAGGCCTTTGGCCAGAAACCGCTGGGATATGACAACTTCATGGCAAAGATGGCAAAAGCAGATACCGGCAAGAAAAAAGAAGAGTTCTATGTCCCATTTAAATGGGCAGTAAAACACAAATCTTTCTGGACACTTGCATTGTTATGGTTCTTCTCTAACTTTGCTGAATTTATCGTATTTTCACATTCTATTAACTATGTTACAAGGGATCTTGGTTATGATAAACTTTCTGCAACCTATATATACTGCATCATAGGTCTGATGTTCATTATCTCAGCAGTAGTGGTAGGCGGTTATGTTGATAAACTGACGAAGAAGATGAGTGATCCGGTTAAGGCGCGTAAGAGAGTTCTTACATTCTCCTATGTCGGATGTGCAATTATGGCGCTGTGGCTGAATTATGGAGTCAGGCTTACTGCAAATGGCGGACAAAGCCACTGGGCGTTCCTGGCCTATGCAATTCTCTTCGGTCTTGTATATGGAATGTACATTCCGACAGTAGCAGGCTACGTCGGAGTTATCCTTGGCCGAAAAGAGATGCCGCCTGCTTGGGGGCTTATCTCACTGGTCGGAATGGCAGGCGGAGCAGGCATGGGTCCTTACGTTGCAGGCGCCCTTCGTGATGCGACAGGAAGCTACTTTGTAGCGATCTGGATTTCCGTAATATTCTACCTTGTAGCGTGTGTATTTGTTAATATAGCGAAACAGCCGTCGAGTGAAGAGGTGTGGGGCGATAAGTAGACAATTAGATTCCTGGGATTAGACAGCAGGGGCGGGGAATTCGGATTCCCCGATGCCCCCCTGCGGCGCGGCTTAGAGCATGATTTTAATAAAAAAGAATACTTAACGTGAATAACCTGCTCAACTTGAGACGCTCTGGTTTATAATTTGAAAATTTTGTACTAAGCTGGGAGAAAGGAGAGCCGTCCGCCGGACTCGAAAGAGGATAGCAGGATGGTATGTATAGATATGGAAAATAAAGATGAGATGAAGGCATTGGTTTTTGATATTCAGAGTTTTTCGACTCATGATGGACCGGGAATCCGAACTAATATTTTCTTTAAGGGATGTCCGCTCACCTGCCTGTGGTGTGCCAATCCGGAGGGGCAGAAGGCAGTACCGCAATTATTCTACACAAAGATGAAATGTGCAGGATGCATGTTCTGCGCAAAAGTATGCCCCCATGATGCAGTTACGGCATATAAGACGCCTGAAGAGATCGAAAAATATGGTTTTGTCCGTCATGACAGGGAAAAATGCGATAAATGTAAGACGCATAACTGTGTGGAAATGTGCCTTCAGAATGCTCTGGAGATTACCGGAAAATGGATGACGGTTGATGACATTATGGAAAAGGTACACAGAGACGCTTCTTACTATGCGGGAAAAGGCGGAGTTACACTATCCGGAGGGGATCCTCTGATCTATCCCGAATTTGTGACAGAACTTCTGCGGCGCTGCAAGAATGAAGGAATCAATACGGCTCTTGAGTCCGAACTGTGTGTGCCGTGCCGGAACCTGGAACTAGTCATGCCGTATATTGATCTGTATCTGACAGATATTAAGATTATAGACGAGCAGAAACATATAGAGATGACCGGAGTCAGCAATAAGCAGATCCTGGAGAATCTCCGTTTCATCGGGCATACCTGTCCGGAAAAGGCATGTCTCCGCTATCCGATCATACCAGGCTGTACGGACTGTGAGGACAATGTTCATGCAATAGGAAAGTTCTGCAGGGATAATGGCTTCAGCCGGGTGAATATTCTGCCATATCATAAACTGGGCTCTTCGAAACATGAACGGCTGGGAAGTACGTATCTTCTTCCGGATGTACAGGCGCCGGGGGATGAAGAAATGCGCTGCATTGCGGATATATTGGAATCCTATGCGGTAACGTGTATTATTAATTGAGTAAAAGGAAAATTCATGGAACCGTTCCTGGTTCTGAACAGAGACAAATTCTTTTCCCTATATGGCAGTGCCGCGGCAATCTACAATGAACCGGCACTGCCCTTTCATTGTCATAAATCTTTTTTGCAGTATCAGGCTTTTCTCCCGTCCTGCCAAACTGATATTTGGCGGGATATGCCAAAAGAATTTAAATGAATATGACTTGACTCGGCTCCGATGCTGACTTATAATCAAATAAAAAGCGGTCAGACCGGTAAGGAGCAATATGGATTACAATAGAGAAACAGAAAACAAAAGATTACTATATTCTAAATTGTCGGATAAAATTTATCAATATATAAAAGATGAGAACCTGCGTCCCGGAGACAAACTGCCCGGGGAGCGGAAGCTTGCGGCAGAATGGAAAGTAAGCCGTCCCAGCCTGCGCGAAGCGATCAGGGAGCTGGAGAACCAGGGAATTGTCCATGCGGAAGTGGGAAAAGGGACATTCGTCACAGACTATGTGGAAGGCAGACAATTCAGCATCCACCTGGCTTTAAAGAATTTTCTGGAATTGTTTGAAGTAAAGACGGTATTAGAGCGTTACAGCCTGGAGAAAGCGATTCCCAACATATCAGAAGAGCGCCTGAACCAGCTGGAAGATATGGCTGTCCAAATGAATGCCATAGCGTCCACCGGAATCATGCCCAAAGAGATGGATCATCATTTTCACAGATATATTCTCGAGTGCTACGGGAACCAGGAGATGACCAATCTGGTCTGCAATATGATCGAGATGTACGAGACTTTTGATGATGAATTGTACGGATATTTTGAAGAAAAAGACTTTGATTACTTCCAGATCCTTCTAAAGACGTTCCCTTACCACCTGGAAATGGTTCAGATGATGAAAGAAAGAAACGTGGAAGAAGCACTGAAACGATACGATAAAATAGTGGCACTGGATTTGGAGATTTATAAGCGGATCGAGTAGGGGAGGGGCGCTGAGCAAAAGGAGACCAGATTCCGGCCGGATCTGTGTATGTTATTTCAGAACCCGCACTGTGTGTTTAGAATCAGTAACAGAAAAAAATAGAGGGCAATATTTGATGCGGTCATCAAATATTGCCCTCTATTTTTTTCTGTTACTGATTCTATAGCACACCTAAACGATATCTTTCACCCGCTCACAGTAGTACTGTACAATTTCCCACTTTGCGTCTTCGGGAATTCTGTGATCCGGACAGGGGATATAGCCCAATTCTTCTGCCATTGGTTTTAGCCTTTGGATTTCTTCGTCGATGGCGGCATAATCAAGGGACAGGAGGTGTTTGCGCATACCGCCGATTCCTTTCACTTGTTTTCCATACTTGGCACGCCAAGGGGATATGCTGGCGTCCCAGGTACCTACTTCGATGGGAAACATGGTGTTGACTCCGTTTTCCAGCCAGGCGGGGAGGAGGGAATCTACCAGGCCGTCACAGTCTACGCTGACGATGCGGATATGATGCGTGTATAAAAGATCTGTGATCTTTTTGTAATAGGGGGCGGTGTATTCTTCAAACATCATGGGAGAGAGCAGGGGGCCGTTTTTGTAGCAGACATCTTCCCAGAAATGTGCATAATCGAACTGCACGCCTGTTTCCAGTGTACGCTTTACGGACTGATAGCAGAGATCGCCCACGGTGCGGAACATTTCCTCCAGCAGCTCTTCGTCATCGGCCATCAGATAACTGAGGCCTACGATTCCAAGATAATCCCGGATCCGGCCGCAGAGGCTGCCGCAGTGGAGACCGATGGGGCGCCCCTTGGCCTGCTCTGTCTTTGCATATTCTAATTCGGCCTGAGAAAATCGCTCCTCTGTGTAGGTGAGCCTGGGAAGATAATGTTTTTCCCAAGAGTCTCTGTCGGTTAAGAGATGGTCTACTTCGGCGGGAATAGATTTTGCACCGGTTCTCTGGAGGACATAGACGCCGTCACAGTTCAGATATTTGTCAAAGCCATTGTCCAGGTGTTCTACTACTTTTTCCTCAAAGAAAGGAAATAATTCCGTCGTGGTTATACGGTTGGCATGCCATCCGAAATCAAACCCCAGCTTTTCGGAGAGAATGGCCTCGGCCTCAAAGGAGTACTCTTCGAGATCCAGTATGTCTTTGCTGACATGTCCCTCCCGGACCCATTTTTCAACGACCTCCGGCGTAAATCCAAAGTGTACAGCGGGCATGCGGTCCGGTTTTTCATAATTCATAATTGCGTGCAGACGTTCACGGTTGCTCATAATGACCTCCTATAAAATAATTGATTTATGCACTATCATTTTATATAATAATATCATCTATAACAAAGGAAATGTTTTGGATTGTTGCTTTAAAATATAGGAAAATTGCTATAAAGGAGACGGGATGAAACTACAATATCATTATGCATTGTCGGGAGATTCCTACGATGTGAGGCATACGTCTGGCGCGATTGCAAAGAACCTGAATTTTCATGTGGATTCGCTGGGGCATTACCATGCATATCCGGGATACTACACCGACAGAGAAGGGCTCGATACCTATCTGCTTTTATTTACTTTATCCGGTCAGGGGTATCTGGAATATCAGGAGCGGGAATATTTTCTGACGAAGGATACTGCGGCGCTGATCAGCTGCAGCGAACATCAGTTTTACCGCACAGAGTCTGAGGATTGGGAATTCAAATATATCCATTTTTATGGCAGCTCCGCCGATAAATACTATGAGATGCTGCGAACCCAGGGAGCAGTATTTCTTAATATTTCGGATCCCATCAGGATGAATGAACTCCTGAAAGAACTAAAGAGCTGGGCGGCCAAGAGCGGAGGATCCGCGGACATCAGGACGGCCAGTACCATGGAAAATATTTTCGCAGAACTTCTGGTAGAACAGCTGAATCCCAAACAGGATAAAGCATATATCCTTCACAGAAAAGCGATTATGGAAATAACCGATTATATACAGGAACATTATCAGGAAGACCTGACAGTAGATCTACTGGCAGATAAAGTATCCATGAGCAAGTATTATTTTATAAGAGTCTTCAAGAAAGCAACGGGGATATCCCCCTATGAGTATCTGAAATGCTGCCGTATCAATGAATCCAAGCGGCTGTTAAAAGAAACGGCCTATTCCGTGGGCCAGATCGCAGACATGACGGGATATAAAAATGTAAATATCTATATCCAAAACTTCAAACAATGCGTGGGGACAACACCGCTAAGGTATCGGAAGAAGGCGGTTTAAGGGGGGAGGTCGCCTGTCGGGCGCGGGACTTCTGCCGCGGCCCGGGAAACTTCTGTGTCCCTTTCCGGCTGCGGGACGTTTGCCTAGGCTCTCTAAATAAAAACTACATCCGATTGGGAGGCACCGGCGGCATTCACCCCGCAATTCTGATGAATTGCGCGGCTCAGGCCGCCTTAAATGCTGCTTCGGAAGCAGCATTTAGCCTCCCAATCGGATGTAGTTTTTATTAAGAGAGCCTACGGCGCACTCTATGCATCCGGAAAGGGACACAGAAGTTTCCCGGGCCGCGGCAGAAGTCCCGTTCCCGACAGGCTAGGTGCCTCCTGGGTGGAACGAGCCGGTAGGGGGAGGGGCGCCAGGGATCGTGTTGGGAGAATCTTTTTTCAACCGGGGCTACGCAGCTCCAAAAAAACGAATCCATCCACTGCCCCCGTAAAGAAGCCCCCCGGGCAACGAGTTATCCCTGCCGTCTGGATGCACCAGCGAAATGAAGGGATGGCCGCAATCCTCCCAAGTGCACACATGCCGTTTTGAAGCGCTAAAGCGGACCTTAGAAATTCTTGGAATCCGACAGCCAAAAAAGCAGGGAGATTTTGTGATCACCAAATCACAAAATCATGCGGCCCAGCGCGAGAAATCATCCGATTTCTCGTGATGTGCCGCATGTGCCCTGCTTTTTTGGCTGGCGGCTTCCTAGAATTTCTTAGGTCCGTGTCCGCGCATCAAAACGGCATGTGTGCACTTGGGAGGATTGCGGCCATCCCTTTATTTCGCGTCCCCCTCTACGCACTCACTCCTTTGCCCCCCTTCCCGCATATAATGATCTGCTGAAGGGTGAACTCCGGAAGTTTGACGATTGTTTTTCCATCCTGTTTTTCTGTTTCCAGAATCCGGGTCTCAGGATATACTATTTCGATCTGTCCAACAGGCTGTGTGATCTCAAGGGTTCCTCCGCTTAAGGGATAGGCATCCCCGTGGAAACGCTTGGGAACCATGGAAATCTGGTGGATGATCCAGCTGTCTTTGGTCTCGAAATAAGCGGTCCTTATGGCCTCGGGCAGGTCAGTTCGGTTCCGGACTGCGGGGGTGATTTCTTCCATTTCCAGAAGATCCCGGAATAGTTCATGTGGATATTGGAAGCTCTCCAGGGATGCCATGGTGAAAAAGTCAAAGGCCATGTAGTAGGTTCGGCCTTTCTCTATGCTGTTGCAGAGCAGGGCCGGAAGTCCTGCATCTTTTCCCGGCGGCGGGCTCCACCAGTTTACCCAGTGCTCTGCGTCACAGGCAACACAGGGGAGCACGAAAGTTAAAAGTGTCTCTGCTGCTGCAGCCGGTTCTGTTTCTATAAAGTGTTCGCTCACCGGTGGAGTGGTGCAGGACAGCAGGCCCGAAAAACTTCTGGTTTCTGTGTTTTTCAGGTAAGCGGACCAGCGGTTCGCGGTATATTCGGTATTAATAGCAGCATTTCCCGTTCCAAACAGCTCACTGATGGAGGATGCGGGACGCTTCGTGGAATCGGCGTTCCAGAGGCCGCTTTGGCCTGAACTGATGAGAAGGCCGCCGTTTGCCACATACTCTTTTAACAGTGCGGCGGTGTCTTCTTCTATGACGTAAACTTCCGGCAAGAGAAGCACATCGTACTGCGCCAGGAGTGACGGGGTTAATGTCCGCTCCGGCAGAACCATGTAGGGAACCTTGGCATGTTCGCACAACTGCATTGCACCCAGTACGGCATTCTGGTGCGGGTTGTGCCGCTTCATGCGGATAATGGCATCCGGATGAAGCGCGGGCAGGTTCACGGTCATGGACAGATCGCTCTGCAGGATGCCGGCACACTTAACAGGGCTGCGTCCCGTCAGATAGGGCTCCATTTTTTCGATCTCGGTAAATGCTTTTCCCAGGCGGCGGGCTTCCTCAAAATCCAGGGTGCCGTCAATGTGCTGGGAGCCGCTGTACATTCCGACGCGGCAGCCCTGGGCTGCGATCGAAGAAAGGTCACAGATGTATTCGTTAACGGAACTGTAGTTGTAGACCTGGGACGCTTCCCCGGGCACCAGGATCGGATACTGTCCGATGGCAGTGTCCCTCGCGTAGGCGGAGGAAAACCAGTTGTCCTTGAGCAGAGGCTCGGAAAACTGATAGTCCAGCATGTCACGGATTTCCTGCGGATAGTGGCAGGAAAAATTGATCGTAACAGCAAGTCCCGGATCAATGGCCTTAACCCGCTGCTTTAGTTCCTCCAGAAAATCTTTTGCGTTTTGATTTAAAAACTGTACGATATCGGCCTTGTGTGCCAGAATATCTTCGGTGGTTTCAGGAAGCGGATAGTGGTAAACAGAAGCAAATTTACTGCGGCAGGCATCACAATAACAGAGTGAAGCGCCGAAAATATCGAGAAACAGAGCGTCCGGTGTGTAATTTTTAACGATTTCTTCCAGCTGCGCGAGGCAGTATTCTCTGTACCCGGTCTGATAGCAGCAGAGGCTCCATTTGGCGAATTCATCGTCCCGGATCAGCGGAGAGCCGTCCGGCTGCCTTACACGCCATTCTGGAAATCTTCGGGCAGCACCCTCATCATATTCAATACAATAGTAGGCGACAAATTCAATGTCTTTTTCTTTCAAAAGAGTACTGACCTCGCGGATCCAGTCTCCTTTGATCCCTTGATGCTTCTGTGCTCCTTTGATATTACTTGGATAATAAGTTACCCCCCAGTGGTCCTTGCAGTATACCATAAGAGAGTCTATATGTGCAGTCTCAAAAAAATCCTCGTATTCTTTGATATCCAGATGGTTAAGTAAAACATCGGGGGGCTGCGGAGAATGATGGTCAATCAGGTAGCATCGCCTTGTGGCAGTGTATTTTTTACTCATCTTTTATTAAGCAATAGACAGTAAAAACTGTGTATTGCCTGCTCCTTTCTGAAATTTGGAAAATAGCAGTGCTAAAAAACTTAAGAAGTGAGAGCAGATAAGGGGAAGTATATTAAGCTAAGAATATAAAAATTAAACAGGGTTGTCAAGCGCATTTTAGAAGATGAGTAATAAAAAATAACCAAAAATGATGCGGATAAATTAGATAAAAAGTATAAAAATTACAAATTTATTGACAATTAATTGGTGAGATGTTAGTATAATTGCATAAGTGGTCAGACCGGAAATACCTCACACCAGTGACCGGCAGGACCAGGTAAGGGAGAAGTGTTACAAAAAAGGAAAAGAGTTCGGATCATTTGGTATTGTGGTCTGAAAAAACAGAAAAAGGAGAGGAAAGTATGAAAAAGAGATTATTGGCGGCACTCATGGCAGCGGTAATGGTAGGCGGTCTGCTTGCAGGATGCGGTTCATCCGAGAAGAAGGAAAAGACCGACTCAGATACGGCAAAAACAGAATCGGAAGTAACACTGCGTTTCATCGATGTCAGCCCCAGCCCTCAGCGTCAGAAGTATTACGAAGGCGTATTTGAGAAGTTCAAAGAGGAGAAAGGCATTACGGTTAAGTATGAGAGTGTTCCGTGGGATGATGCGGCAGATAAACTGACCGTGCTTGGAACATCCGGACAGCTGCCGGATGTTATTACAACACACCCGCTCTGGCTGGGACAGTTCACCGAGGCTGACTGGGTAATTCCGATTGATGATTATGTAGAGGAAAACGGCGACCAGTTCGTAGAGGCAGTACAGAAGATCAACTGGGCGCAGGAAAAAGAGAGATACGGACATGTATACTCCGTACCGGATGGTTTTATGGTTAAGGGTATCTTCTACAGAAAAGACTGGGTAAAAGAGATTGGATATGAGATCCCAACAGGGGATAAGTGGACATACGATGCATATTTTGATCTGATCAAGGCTCTGACGGACAAAGACCAGAAGCGTTATGGCAACTCTTTCAGAGGCGCCAGGGGCGCATTTGATCCGCTGCTTGCTTACTTACAGTCATTTACGGGCGGTTATGTATACGATGAGGAAGGAAACTTCATACTGAACACACCAGAATGCGTAGAAGCAGTAGAAAAATGGTGTGAGATCTATACAGACGGCTATGTGCCGGAAGATTCTGTTAACTGGGGATTTGTTGAGATGGTCGATAACTTTACCGGCGGCCTGACAGGTACAATTTCCAATGACTCAGAAGTGGCAATGGCTTGTGAAGAGAAGATGGATCCGGAACAGTGGGGCGTACTTCCGATGCCGGTATCAACCGTAGACGGAAAGATGATGAACACAGCAGGAAGCCCATATTCCTACACGATTGCAAAGACCTCTGAATATCCGGATGAGGCGCTGGAACTGATTGATTTCTTGGTTAGACCTGACAATAACATTGAGTACTGCAAGATGGGCGGCCTGATTCCGATCAAAAATGATGTCGGCGACGATGATACATATGGTGAAGACGGACCTTATGCAGTATTCTTAGACGAGCTGAATGACCCGAACTTTACAGTTCCGCCGATGTATGGCCCATTCAACTATACAGACCTGCACCAGGATATGTTCCATACTGAACTGCAGAAGTACCTGCTTGGACAGCAGTCAGCAGAAGATGTGCTGAACCACATCGGAGATGAGCTTACAACCAGAATGAAACAATACCTGGCAGATAATGAAGGATCTACGATTGAATCACCCAAGACGATGCAGTAGGCATTGGAAAGGAAATAATTAATCGTAAAGTGAGATATGAGTAACAGCTCAGGCCTGCCTGAACTGTTACAGATAAGAGTTAAAAGGGGGATTTAATGTGGAAACTTAAAAACATTAATCCCCCTGTTTTAGCTTCATAGTTAAAACCATTTGGGCTGCGCCTCGCAGCGGGAGTATCGGGGCATACATGAAAACGAACCGACAAAGGAGAGTGATACCTGCATGAAAAAGAAAATGGAACCGTGGTTATTTTTACTTCCAGTACTAGTTATTTTGCTTCTGCTGTTTGGCTATCCGCTGATTAACAGTATTATTATGGCGTTTCAAAATTATAAGCTGACTGCGCCGAATGATATCCAGTTTAACGGGCTTGAGAACTTTGCCAAGTTGTTTGGTGATCCGGACAGCATGATGATCCTGAAAAATTCCTTCATATATGTGATTGTATCCGTTCTCGGGCAGTTCCTGCTTGGGATGATGCTGGCGCTGGCGCTGAAAAAACAGTTCCGCGGCAGAGGGATTTACCAGTCCATCGTTTTTCTTCCCTGGGCTTTTTCAGGGTTTGTAGTCGGCCTGATCTTCCGCTGGTCCTTTAATGGGGAATATGGTGTTGTGAATAACCTTCTTATGAAATTCGGCTTGACCGATCATAACATCGCATGGCTGGGCACGCCGGGATTCTCATTGGCGGTTGTCATTATGGCCATGATCTGGATGGGAATTCCGTTCTTTGCCATTATGATACTGGCGGCGCTGCAGTCGATCCCTTCCGATGTATATGAGGCGGCGGATGTAGACGGCTGCGGGACGATACGGCAGTTTTTCCAGATTACGCTCCCATACATAAAGCCGACACTGATTACGACGGTTCTTTTGCGGACGATCTGGATCTTCAATTCCCTGGACCTGGTGGTGATTATCACGGACGGCGGACCCGCAAACACCTCGCAGACGCTTCCGGCGTACATGTATTCAAAGGCGTTTGGATCCTATGACTTTGGATTTGCGGCGGCGCTGGGTGTGATTCTGATGCTGATACTGGGAATCTATGCGATGGTATTCCTCAAGGTTACCAAATATGATAAGGCAGGTGATTTTTAAATGAGCAGAAAAACAAAGAATGCAATTGGCGGAACCATACGTGTATTGATTTTAATTTTCTTCTTCTTACTGGTTGTGCTGCCCATTTACTGGATCGTGGTTACCTCCTTTAAATCCAGCGGCGAAATACTGGACCTGAATAACATCACCTATTTTCCAAAGGCATTTACGTGGAAAAACTATACGGATCTGTTTGAGCAGTTTAACTATGGTGTTCTGCTGAAAAACAGCCTCCTGGTATCTGTGGCTTCCGCACTGGTCGTAACTGTATTTTCCATGTTGGGCGGATATTCACTGGCTCGTTATAAGTTTAAAGGAAAACAGACAGTCATCCTCTTTTTCCTGGTAACACAGATGATCCCCGGGATTCTGGTTATAATCCCGCTGTACATCATTTTCTCAAAGATGGGGCTGATCAATACCCATATTGGATTGTTTATCTTTTACGTGACGGCGAATCTTCCGTTCTGTGTCATTACGATGCGGAGTTTCTTTGAACGGATACCGGTAACCCTGGAGGAAGCCGCCAGAGTAGACGGATGCACAAAGATGCAGTCGCTGTTTAAGATTGTATTTCCAATCATGTTCCCGGGAATTGTGTCCGTATTTGTATTCGGATTCATCGGAGCATGGAACGAGCTGATTGCCGGTTCTATCTTTATCAGCACCCCGGAGATGTGGACGATTCCGGTGGGATTGAAGACGTTGATCGGAAAATACAATGTAGAATGGGGCCTTTTGATGGCCGGCGGTGTTATGGCGCTGCTTCCTACTGCGGTCATGTTTGCGGCCATGCAGAAATTTATTGTGGAAGGTATGACGGCCGGAGCCGTGAAAGAATAGGTGGAATCTATGAGAGAAGACAGATTGGCAGTGACACATCTGGGGGAAGACCAGAGCCAGTATTTAAATGCGGTGGTTCCTCCGGTCTTTATGAATTCTCTGCATATATTTGACAGCCTGGAATCCTATGCGGCTCATGGGGAGAACGAGGCCTATGTTTACGGCAGGGCGGCGAATCCAACGGTGAACATCCTGGAAGAAAAGGTGGCTGCCCTGGAGCAGGGCAGCAGAGGGATTGCATTTTCCAGCGGAATGGCGGCGGCATCGGCGGCAATCCTGGCCGTGTGCCGTGCAGGCAGCCATATTATATGTATGCGGGATGTCTACCAGCCGGTAAAAAATATACTGAACACCTATTTTATCCCGCGCATGGGCATGTCGGTTTCGTACTGGGACGGAACCGATATGGATGTGCTGGAGGGGATGATTCAGGACAATACGGATATGATTCTGCTGGAAAGCCCGGCAACCTTCGTATTTACGGTAACAGATATAGCGAAGACGGCGGAAATCGCCAGGGCACATGGAATCAGAACTTATATTGATAATACATTCTGTACGCCGCTGTTTCAGAAACCGCTGACAATGGGCATTGATATCGTGATGCATACGATGTCAAAATACATTGGCGGGCACAGTGATATTATCGGAGGTATCCTCGTTGTAAAAGATGAGAATTTGGGGAAATATCTGAAGGAAACCGTCAGAGCGCTTTTCGGGGGCATTCTCGGGCCGATGGAGGCGTGGCTGGGGATTCGCGGGCTGCGTACTCTGCAGGTGAGGGTGGAAGAACACCAGAGGACCGCCATGGCTGTGGCTCAGTATCTGGAGAAGCATCCGAAGGTAGAAAAAGTATATTATACGGGACTGGCGTCGCATCCGCAGGCTGAACTGATTCAAAGGCAGCAGACGGGACACACAGGCCTTATGAGTTTTGTACTGAGGGAGGCGCCCGAAAAGGCGGCGGAGACAGTCAACCGTCTGAGGGTATTTGAGATCGGATGTTCCTGGGGCGGGTTTGAGAGTCTGGCGCTGTGCCCTCTGCTGCACTACAGCCAGGAAGAATTGGAATTTTTAAATCTGCATGCACATGACAGCGGTCTGATCCGCATTCATTGCGGGCTGGAAGGCGCAGATGTGCTGATCGAGGATCTGGAGCAGGCGCTGCAGGCGAGGTAACGGTATTTAGAGAGGGAATCTATGACAAATCGAGAGAGAGAACAGGCAACTTTGAATTTCGGCCGGCCCCAGGGGCGCGGATCTGTGGAGGAGACATTCTATCCATGGGATCTGACTGTCGGCAGATTTCACGGGGAGGGCCTTCCCGAAGCAATCTGGAAAGGGCTTATACAGCAGGAAGAGGAAGCCTGTGAAAAGTATTTTAAAGTGAGTTTTGGAGAGCCGGTGCTGGCGTACGAATCTTATCTCGGGTTTGATCCGGTCAGGCGGGCGAAGTTTCTGCTTCCCCATGGCGGTGATTCCGGACTGCGGATTGCGTCCTCAAGCGATTGGGAGGCGGTTCGGGAGACCTCTGAAAAAGAAGTCGCGCGCTGGTTTACCGATGAAAACATAGGCAAGGTATATGGAAGCCTTGCGAAAGGGCATAAAGACGGGGATTATTCTGTGCGCATGAATATAGAGGGCTTTTTCTGGGTACCCCGGGAACTGCTGGGCGTGGAAGAGCATCTGTATGCTTTTTATGACGAACCGGAACTCATTCATGAAATTAACAGTTTTACCCTGGAGATATATGAAACATATCTTCCAAAAGTGCTGTCTGTGATACAGCCCGATCTGATCTATATTCAGGAAGACCTGAGCGGGAAGAACGGCCCGATGATATCGCCGGACTGTTTCAGGGAGTTTGTGGGTAATTATTACAGAAAATTAATTCCTTTGTTGAAAAAACACGGCTGCGGCAATGTGTTTGTGGATACGGACGGGGATTTTATGAAGCTGATTCCTGAATTCATTGACGCAGGTGTAGACGGATTTCTTCCCATGGATGTGAACGCGGGCATGGATATTGCTGCTGTGCGCGGCAGCTTCCCAAACCTGAAGTTCGTGGGCGGTTTTAATAAGCTCTGCATTGCAGAAGGGCCGGAGGCAATAGACAGGGAATTCGAACGGATTCTGCCGGTGATCAGGCAGGGCGGGTATATACCCGGGGCCGACCATCAGGTGGCGCCTTCTACTTCTCTGGATCATTACAGATACTATATCAGCAGGCTGCAGGAAGTTATGAAACAGGCAGGGAGGTTGAATCATTGAATAAAAAGGAGATTAGAGACCAGCTGTGCCATCCCCGCAGCGAGACAAGGGGCAGGACGCGATGGTGGTGGTACGGCTGTGCGGCAGATAAAGAAGAAATTGTACGGGAACTGGATCTGATGCAGGAGGCCCGGATTGGCGGAGTGGAGCTTCAGATACTTTATCCACTGCAGCCGGATGATGAGGAGAAAGGCATACATAATTACGAATATCTGTCGCCGGGATTTATGGATATGATACGGTTTGCGGCGGATGAGGCGGCAAAGCGAGACATGCAGTTTGATCTGACCCTTGGTTCGTCCTGGCCTTTTGGAGGCCCGTTCCTTAAGGAAGAGTTAAGCGGACAGAGCGTTCTGCCGTTTACGATTGATGTAGAAGGGCCTTGCACCTTTTATAAAGATCTGACTACGGTTATCTATGGAAAAGTAGTCGGGGCCGTGCTTGGCAAGATGGAAGGAGCCCGTATGCTTCCGGAAACCATTGTGGATATTACGGAGCGGGTGGTGGATAAGTACCTGTTTAACTGGCCCTGGGGAACAGAGATTGGCGAGATCCAGGTGCCGGAAGGACTGCATAAGATCGTACTGTTTGTTTCCAGTGATAAGAAACAGCGGGTGCTCAAACCCCTGCGCGGAGGTGACGGGCTGATTATTGACCACAACAGAAAAGAGTCTCTGCGGGCATTTTTGGAATACGGCGGAGACCCGATTGTGGAAGCAGTGGGAGAGGGGAAGATCGGGAACTTTTTCTGTGATTCCATCGAAGTATTCGGGCATAACTGGACGGATATTCTCTATGAAGAATTCAAAAAGAGGCGCGGATATGAACTCAGGCCGTATATCTATGCGCTCTGGGGAGAAATCCGCGGGATGACAGAGCAGGTAAGATATGATTTTCAGAAGACCATGGCAGAGCTGACGGTGGAGAATTTCTTCCGGGAACTGACGGATTGGTGCCATGAGAAAGGCGCGCTCTCCAGAATCCAGGCGCATGGAACCTGGGGGGATATCCTGCAGGCATATGGCGCGGCAGATATACCGGAGGGAGAGACCTTCTCGGCCTTTGACAGATATGAAGTCAATACGGTGCACAGAAGGCTGGCTGTTTCCGCAGGCCATGTATATCACAGGCCGGTTATATCCAATGAATCCTTCACATGGCTCCGTTTTCCGCGCTTTGTGGTATCACTTGAGAATATCAAGGCGGCCGCAGACAGCATATTCCTGGATGGAATCAACCAGATTGTCAATCACGGCTATAGCTATAGCCGGGCGGACGGTGATGAGATGCTGGCTTTTTATGCATCTACCAACATCAACCATACCAATACATGGTGGAAATACTATAAAAATATCAGCGTTTATATCAACCGGGTATGTGACTTCATGCAGCGCGGCGAGCCAGTTGTTACGACGGCGGTCTATCTGCCCCAGCATGATATCTGGGCAGAGACCCCCCTTGCGGATACGCATATGTGCATGAAGCTGGATGAGAGACTGGATGCGGCCTGTGTAGATGCGGTCCATAAAGCGGGCTACTGGTTTGACTATGTAAATGACGATGTATTGGAACATTGGGATGCATATCTGTACGACACCCTGCTCCTTATAGAATGTGACAGAATTCCGATCAGTACAATGAGAAGAATCCGGGAATTCGCGGAGCATGGCGGTAAGGTGATTGCAGCAGGCCGGCTTCCGAAGAAATCCTGCGGACGCATTGGGTACGAGGAAAATACAGAAGAGGTCCTGAAGATTGGACATGAACTGCAAAGCTGCGGCAGAGTGGTGGTTACGGAAGATAAATATGGCAGCCTCATCGCGGAACTGCGCAGGGTGAAAGTACCGGATGTCAGGATCGGAATGCACCCTGATATGGTGGGATATGTGCATCGCAGAACAGAGACGGAGGATATTTATTTTATATCTAATATCAATAAAAAAGGTTATGAAGAAACTATTAAATTTACAAATAAGAGGAACGGATTCTGCGTATTTGATCCCATGAGCGGTCAGGAAAAAGCGATACGGTCTGTATCGGAAGAGGTGGACGGAATAGAAGTTAAATTATATCTGGAAGCATTTCAATCCCTGATCTTTGTATTTGGCAGCGGGATGGAACAGCCTCTGACTGAGACGAAGCCTGAGGAGAGCGGACTTCTGGATATTTCCTGCGGATGGACGTTGGAAGTACCGGAGAGATCTGTACAGAGAAGCTATGACCAGCTGGAAAGCTGGGAACAGGAGCCGGAGCTTAAGTATTATTCCGGAAGCGGCAAATATGTGAAAGAGTTCCGGATTGAGGAAGGTCAGTGGGAGAAATTTTCGGGTCAGGACAGGATTCTGCTGCAGCTTGAGCATGTTGGGGAAACAGCCGAAATCTATGTGAATGGTCAACTGGCAGATACCCTGATCAAGCGTCCTTATCAGACGGATATTACCGGATTGTTACAGGCGGGAGAGAACAAAATTGAAATTGTCGCTGCAAACCTATTGATTAACAGGATGATAGATCCGGGGTATCCGGAAAAAGAGCTCGAAAAGATGATCCCCCAGTGGCCATATGCGACCGGCGGGCTGGATCAGTGCAGAAAAGAAAGGCTTTTTAACTGGCGGGAGAGAGAGATGATCAAGGAACCGCTTCCATCCGGGCTTTGGGGGAAGATTAAGATCATGGGCCTGAGACAGAAGCATTATGTATACCCGCAGGGTACTCCGTAATACATGCCCTGCGGGCGGATCCGCAGCAAGCTGCGGAATAAGGTATACCCAAAGGGCACCTCGTAATTCATGCCCTGCGGGCTGGCCTGCAGCATAGCTGCAGAATTAGGTATAGAATACACTGCCGGGAGCTGTGTAAAGTGCAGGAAACTGGATGTTGCTGCATTGAGATTTGAAACACTCTCCGGGGCAGAGGTGAAAAGGAGTGGTTGGTATGGCAGAGCAGAATACAATGTGGGCGCTGGTGAAGGAGAAACCGGAACCGGGGCTTTGGATGAGACGCGTGGAGATTCCGCAGGTCGGTAAGAACGAGGTAAAGATCAAGATCCTGAAAACTTCCATCTGCGGAACGGATGTACATATATACAACTGGAACAAATGGGCGCAGGAGACAATCCCCATCGGCCTGACGGCAGGACATGAGTATGTCGGCGAGATTGTTGAAACCGGTGAAAATGTAGAGGGATTCTATGTCGGAGAAAAGGTATCCGGGGAGGGCCACATTGTCTGCGGCAAATGCAGGAACTGCCTGGCAGGACTTCCCCACCTCTGCAGGAACACGCAGGGAGTTGGAGTAAACCGGAACGGGGCGTTTGCGGAGTATCTTGTAATCCCTGCAACGAATGTGTGGAAGTGTTCTCCTCAGATCAAAGAAGAATTGTATTCCTGCTTTGATCCGCTGGGGAATGCGGTGCATACGGCCCTGTCCTTTAACGAAATCGGCGAAGATGTCCTGATAACAGGGGCGGGCCCCATCGGAATTATGGCGGCTGCGATCAGTAAGCATGTGGGGGCCAGGTATGTGGTGATTACGGATGTGAATGAATACCGTCTTGCGCTTGCCAGGGAAATGGGGGCCACCCGTGCCGTCAATATCGCAAAAGAGAATCTGAAAGACGTGATGTATGAGCTGGGGATGAAGGAAGGCTTCGATGTGGGGCTGGAAATGTCCGGAAATGAAGCCGGCTTTAACGATATGGTAAATAATATGAAAAACGGCGGAAAGATTGCGCTTCTCGGACTTCAGAAATCCAATGCCCGGATCGACTGGAGCAAGGTGATCTTCAACGGTCTGACCATCAAGGGGATTTACGGAAGAGAAATGTGGGAGACATGGTACAAGATGGATACTATGCTTCAGAGCGGGCTGGATATTGAGCGAATTATTACTCATAGGTTCAATATTAAGGACTACGAAGAGGGATTTGCCGTTATGAACAGCGGAAATTCCGGCAAAGTAGTATTGGATTGGACATCCTTGTATTAGAGCGTGTCTGACAATTCATTTGCCCTGCCGGTTGTCCGGTAAGCGGGAATGCTCATTTAATAACAGTTCATTCTTGCATGAACTGTTACGATTATACACGTTTTAGCGGTATAGAATATATTGATATTGGGAGGAAGACTGAAATGAAAAGAGAGGACGCTCTTGCATACTATAAAAAAGAAGTGGATGCTATAAAAGAAGCCGGCCTGTTTAAGGGCGAAAAGCTGATCACATCACCGCAGGGGGCTAAAGTAAAACTGGAGGACGGCCGGGAGCTTCTGAATATGTGTGCAAATAATTATCTTGGACTTGCCAATGACTCAAGGGTCATGGCAGCTGCTGCCAAATCCTATGAGGAAAGGGGATATGGGCTTTCTTCTGTAAGATTTATCTGCGGGACGCAGGATGTGCACAAAGAACTGGAGGCTGCCATCAGCCGCTTTTTCGGAACGGAGGATACAATTTTGTATTCATCTTGTTTTGATGCTAACGGCGGGCTGTTTGAAACAATTCTGACATCGGATGACGCGGTGATCAGTGATGAGCTGAACCACGCCAGTATCATCGACGGCGTGCGTCTGTGCAAGGCAAAACGGTTCCGGTATAAGAACAACGATATGGAAGACCTGCGGGAACAGCTGAAAGCGGCGGATGAAGCGGGGGCAAGAATCAAACTGATTGCCACGGACGGCGTATTTTCTATGGATGGTATCATCGCGGACCTGAAGGGGATCTGCGATCTGGCGGACGAATATCAGGCGCTTGTAATGGTGGATGACAGCCATTCGGCCGGTTTTGTGGGCAGGACAGGGCGCGGGACAGCACAACACTGTGGAACCGAAGGCAGAGTGGATGTGATCACAGGGACCCTTGGAAAGGCTTTGGGCGGAGCATCCGGCGGGTATACCACCGGAAGAAAAGAGATCATAGACCTACTGCGCCAGCGCAGCCGCCCTTATCTTTTTTCGAATACGCTTGCACCGGCTATTGCCAGGGCCAGCCTGGAAGTGTTCCGGATACTGGAGAGCGATACTTCTCTGAGGGATCACCTGGAAGAGACCACGGCCTATTACAGAAAAGAGATGACAGAGGCGGGGTTCGATATTATCGAGAGTACGCATCCGATTGTGCCGGTGATGCTTTATGATGAGAAACTGGCGGGGGAGATGGCTGCTAAGATGATGGAGAAAGGGATTTATGTCGTGGCATTTTCTTATCCGGTTGTGCCTAAGGGGAAGGCGCGGATCAGGACACAGGTTAGTGCGGGACATACGAAAGATGATATTGATTATATTGTGAAGTGCTTTAAGGAAGTGCGGGATGAGGTGAAGGGGGACGCTGAGTGAAAGGCGAGTCTGGTTCCCTGCCGGGGAAGTGTATGCCATGTCAATGTCCTTTCCGTTCACGAAGAATCCGTAGGCGAAAAAGCAGGGAATATGGAGGGTGCTTGCCGCAGTTGGCCCGAATGCCGATGCATTCGCGCCGCCGGCGGCAACAGAATTTGCCTGGTAAGGCAAATTCTGCCCTCCATATTCCCTGCTTTTTCACCAACGGATTCTAACGCTTACTCTATGGACTTTGACATGGCATACACTTCCCCGGCAGGGAACCAGACTCGCCTTTCACTACGCTGGGCGCATCCGGGCGGGAGGGCGGCTTCACGGGAGAGTGATGGACGGGGGCGGCGTATTTGGGTGGGCTATTTGGAATGTTGTTTTGTGGGATGTGCATAAATTATTGGTGGTAAAATAGGTGGTTTTTACTATTGTTTTTTTTGTTTTGATTTGTTATAGTACATTTTGTAAGAAAATTGATTATATGGAATGTTATGATTCAGTTCAGCATGATCCGTTAAGATGTTTATTTCATAGTTTATATGGAATCGTCGTACGGGTCTTTTTTATTTTACTTTGGGGGAAAGCAGATGAAGATTTCCAGAGTTTTGAATAATAGTTGTGTGATTGTGTTAGATGATAATGAGAAAGAGCTGGTTCTTTTGGGGAATGGGATTGGGTATGCTAAGCGGCCGAAGGATATGGTGGATAAGACCAAGGTTGAGAAGGTTTTTGTTCTGCAGGAGGGACAGCATGTGGAACGGTTTGCGGAGCTGCTGGAACGGGTGCCGGATGGAATCGTGGATCTTGCAGAGGAATTGATTGAGACGGCACATGAAAGCCTGGGGACGGAACTGGATGAGTCTATTCATATTTCGCTGCCCGATCATATTGCGGGGGCAGTGGATAATTATAAGAATGATGTTGTGCTACACAATACATTGCTTTTGGAAATAAAAAAGTTTTATGAGAAAGAATATCGTGTCGGAGAGGCGGGGCTGAAGTTGATTGAGGAACGCCTGGGAATCAGGATGGCCGAGGATGAGGCGGGGTTTATTGCTATGCATTTTGTGAATGCCCAGTCTAATTCAGAAAATGACCAGACCAGGGCAGTGATTACGCTGGTGGATGAGATGGACAGGATTATTTCTCAGTATTTTGGTAAGAAGATGGCAGCGTTGGATAAGAATTCCCTGATTTATTGCAGATATATGACTCATTTGAAATTCTTTGCGCAAAGGGTGCTTACCAAGACTTATTTTGAAGAGAATGATGTGAAGCCGCTGAACCTTACGCTGAGGAAATATAAAGAAGAGTACGCATGTAGCAAGAAGGTGTGCGGGTTTATTGAGAAGAAATACAATTACGAAGTAAATGAGGACGAGGTGCTGTATCTGACCGTGCACCTGGTACAGATCATGAACAGGAAGCAGCAGGTGTAGAATGCTGTGTGTTACTATTACGGAGCCGTGCACCAAGCTACACGGCATTCGAGACAATAAAGTGGTGGGGACGGGCAGCTGACCTGAGGGGCGGCTGGAAGTATAAGTAGATAGTGAAACAGGAATGTTATGATTGAGTTCAGCATGATCCGGATAACCAAGGGGGCGGTTTAAACTGCCGTCAGGTTTTCTGGATCATTTTTTATATAATAGGAACGTGCTTAGCACTCTCCTAATTATATAAAACCCTCCGGGGGATGCACACGCCCCCACAAGGTATATAGCCGCAACGCGGTATCGCGGCGGCGCCAAAGTGTGCAAGCCCCTTAGGAGTGAGGGGATGGGGAGCTGAAGTGTGCTTGGCCGCTTTGTTATCATCAGGTCATTTTATATGACCTGCAGCTGATGCTTCCGGGCATCTGTAAACTTGGGAAATACCGCTGTTACGGTGTTTTAAAGTCTCCTGCAGGGACAAATAGATTTTACTTCGAACATGTGATGTTCTAAGGAAACACAAGAAATAAGTTCATACAATTTATCAGGAAGAAAGAGAGGAAGAGAATTATGGCAAAGGATTACAGCAGGCTGGCGGAACAGATTGTTCAGTGCGTCGGCGGAAAAGAAAATATTAAGTCCTTGATCCACTGCATGACAAGACTGCGGTTTCAGCTGCAGGATACGGAGAAGGTGGACACTGGGAAACTGCAGCAGACGGAGGGCGTTATTAAGTTAATGATCTCAGGGGAGCAGTATCAGGTCGTGATTGGCACGCATGTGGATGAAGTGATGGCGGCCATTGAGAAAGTGACCGGTGTTTCCTATGGCGGGAAAATTGATGCGGTGGAGCCGGAAGACGTTAAGAAGGGCTGGAAGGAGAGGCTGTCACCGAAGAATATTGTGAATGTATTTATCGATACGGTGGCGGGTATCTTCCTCCCGCTGATGGGCGCTATGATGGGCGCGTCGCTGCTGAAGGCAGTGGCTATTATGTGCTCCACTTTCGGATGGCTTTCACCCGATAACACAACCTATACGATTTTATATGCAATCGGGGACGGATTCTTTTATTTCATGCCGATATTTCTTGCATTTACGGCGGCAAAGAAATTTGACGCAGAGCGGTTCGTGGCGGTGGCGATTGCCGCAGCTATGGTATATCCGGATCTGACGGCGCTGTACAGCAGCGGCGCAGAGACACAGTTTCTGGGGATTCCGGTTGTACTGATCAGCTACACGTCATCTGTACTGCCGATTATCGCTGCGGTATATGCGCAGAGTAAGCTGGAAAAAGTTTTGAAGAAAATTTTCCCGAAAATGATACGTTCTATTTTTGTACCGGTTTTAACGCTGCTGATCATTGTACCAGTTTCCCTGATTGTAATAGGGCCTGTTACGGATGTGATTGGTTCCGGTATCGGGAACGGACTTGGATGGCTGGTTGAGACGGTTCCGGCGGTGGCAGGATTTGCACTTGGCGTTTTGTGGCCAATCCTGATTATCTTTGGATTCCACTGGGGGCTTGTACCGGTTGTTATGAATAATATCACCGTGTATGGAGGGGATATGCTTCTTCCTTGTACGGTCGGAACGAATTTTGCAATGGCCGGCGCAGCACTGGGGATCTGGCTGAAGACCAAGAAAACTTCCGTGAAAAGCGCCGCGCTGCCGGCAGCCGTGTCGGCACTGGTGGGCGGTGTTACCGAACCGGCTATTTACGGACTGAACCTGAAGTATAAACGGCCGTTTTTTATCGCATGCCTCTGCACCGGCGTGGGCGGTATATTTGTGGGAATGTCGGGGGTCATGTTCCCATCCGTTATGACAACCTGTATTCTGACCCTGCCGGCTCTGATCGGTCTGGGCGGTGCGTCCGTGGCTATTGCATCCGCAGTTGGGTTCTTCGGAAGCGCGGTACTAACGTATTTGTTTGGATTCAATGATTCTATGGTAAAAGAGGAGGAATAGCAATGAAGAAACCTGCAGTTAATCCATATCTGCCGTCCTGGGAGTTTGTGCCGGACGGGGAGCCGCATGTATTTGGAGACAGGCTCTATGTATATGGATCCCATGACCGTTCCCATGGAACGACCTATTGCGAGGAGGACTATGTGGGCTGGAGCGCGCCTCTGGACGATCTGGGAGACTGGAAATACGAAGGCGTGATCTATCGGAAAAATCAGGACAGAGAGAACCCGGACGGTAAGAAGTTGATGTTTGCGCCGGATGCCGCGCAGGGACCTGATGGACGGTATTATTTGTATTACGGGCTTTCGGATGTAGAATACATAGGAGTGGCGGTCAGCAGTTCGCCGGCCGGCCCCTTTGAATATTATGGGAGAGTGGCATATGAAGACGGCAGCGGCCTGGAGGGGCTGGCATTTGACCCGGGGATTCTGGCAGAAGAAGACGGGATCTATCTTTATTATGGGTTTTCACATAAAGCAGATGATAAAACCAAGAGACAGTTTGAGGTCATGAACAAAAAGATCATGCCGGGTGCATACATGGTGAAGCTTGACAGAGACATGAAAACAGCGGTTTCAAAGCCGGTTCTGATTGCCAATGGCTATTCTTCTGCGAAAGGAACCAGTTTTGAAGAGCATCCGTTTTTTGAGGCTTCCAGTATCCGGCGTATTGACGGGAAATACTATTTTGTCTACTCCAGCCTGCAGGGACATGAGTTGTGTTACGCGGTATCCGATTCCCCGGAGGGGCCGTTTGTCTACGGCGGAGTGATCGTATCGAACGGTGATATCGGCCTGGGAGAGGGGCAGAGGGCCTATGATGCGAATAATCACGGCGGAATCGTGGAGGTAAAGGGACAGTACTATATCTTTTATCACCGGCATACCCACGGAACCCATTTCAGCCGTCAGGGGTGTGCGGAAACAATACGGATCATGGAAGATGGCAGTATCCCGCAAACGGAGATCACAAGCTGCGGGCTGAATCGCGGCCCGCTGCCTGCAAAAGCACAATATCCGGCATACATTATCTGCAATCTGCACGGTCCCAAACCTGCCTGCCACATACCGTCTAAACCTCCTTATGACGAGACAGTGCCCTATCTGTGGGAAACAGAAGAGGAGGACAGGGAGCAGCGGATATTATATCTGAAGAATCTTCAGAAAAATGCGGCCTGCGGGGTAAAATACCTGGAATTTTCAGGCGTATCAGAGATCAAGGTCACAGTCAAAGGCGCATCCGGGCGGATTCATGTTTGCCTGGATGATGAAAAGAACAGCCCGTCAGCCGTGATACATGTGGGAAACACTTCCGAAGAATGGCAGTCCTGCACTGCGCCCGCAGTTATTTCCGACGGCATTCATGCAGTCTATTTCTGGTTTGAACCAGACACAGGCTCCATGGACATGCTGGATTTCAGGTTCTCATAATATGAAGAATATTTCTGAAATAAGAAAAATTGACGGTATATGGACGCTGCTTGTGGATGGGAAACCATTTACCATGTTATGTGGGGAAGTGCATAACTCGTCGGCGTCCGATGCCGGATATATGGAAGAGCAGGTATGGCCTTTTCTGAAAGGGCTTCATATAAACAGCCTTCTGGTTCCGGTTTACTGGGAAATGATAGAGGCGCAGGAGGATGATTTTGATTTTACTGTATTAGATGCTGTAATTGAACAGGCAGAAAGGGAAGGGGTAAAACTTGGTATACTTTGGTTCGGCCTGTGGAAAAACGGAATCTCCAGTTATGCCCCGGAGTGGGTGAAGAAAGATCCGGGACGCTTCTTTCGGTCAGAAGACAGATATAACCGGCCCATGGATGTCATTTCCGCGTTCTGCAAGGCGGCTGTAGAAGCGGATGCAAAGGCATTTGGCAGATTGATGGAACACATTGGCGAGAAAAATAAAGAGATGCAGACCGTCATTTTGGTACAGGTAGAAAACGAAGTGGGGCTGCTGGGCAGCGACAGAGACTATTCCCCGGAAGCAAATGCGCTATTTGCGAAAGAAATACCCGGGGAGATCTCGGGGATGTATGAGAGAAGCGGTTCCTGGGAGCAGGCGTTTGGAGAAGAGGCTGCCGAAGTATTCATGGAATATGCCTACGCTTGTGCCGTTGGGGGGATTGCCAAAGCAGGAAAAAAGGCATACCCGCTTCCAATGTGTGTGAATGCATGGATTGAGAAATTTCCATGGCGTCCGGGCGGATATCCAAGCGGCGGCCCAATCGCCCGTTTCCTTCCGCTCTGGAAAAGATTCGCACCCGATATAGATGCAGTATGCCCGGATGTGTATACCTCAGATTTTAAAGGGATCTGCAGGGAATATAAGACGGCGGGGAATCCGCTGCTGATTCCGGAGCACAGACGCGATATCAGGAATATCAGTCATTTGTTTTATGCAGCAGGTGCGTGCCAGGCTCTGTGCTTTTCACCCTTTGGCATCGAGGATTTTCTGATGCCGCCGGAGACACGGACAGGGATCGGCAATCCGGAGGTTATGAAAATCCTGAATATCGATAAGAGCGCATGGGAGTGTGAAAAGACAGGTGTTTTTCTGGGCTTGGCATATCAGCTGCTGGCTTCCTCCATGGATGTGATATACCGATATCAGAAAATGGGGAAAGTGCACGGATTTCTGCGGGAAAATGAACATGATAAGGGAACGGTCATACACCTTTCATCCTGCGATGTGCGGATCGACTATATAGACCAGAAGCCGGATACGCCGAAGTCGGCAGGTCTGATTATAGAAAGCGGGGACAGGGAGTTCTATGCCGCAGGCGTGAATTTTAGATACTCACTGCTTCCGCCTAAAAACAAGATGAGGGAGGCAGGCATATTAGAATACAGCGAAGGGCAGTTTAAAGATGGTGAGTTCCGAAGATGCCGCATACTGAACGGAGACGAGAGGTACTGCATGCTGATGTTGGAAAAACCGGAGCTGCAGCGAGTGAAATGGTATTTTTATTAGGAGGACATAGAAAAATGAAACAGATATTTCCGGAAACATTTTTGTGGGGAGGAGCGGTAGCGGCCAATCAATGTGAGGGCGCTTATCTGGAGGACGGAAAAGGGCTTTCCATACAGGACGTGACTCCGAGAGGGATTATGGGGGCGCCCACTGAAACACCTACCAAAGATAATATGAAACTGACGGGCATTGATTTTTATCATCGCTATAAGGAAGACATCAGGCTGTTTGCAGAGATGGGGTTTAAAGTGTTCCGGACTTCCATAGCCTGGTCCAGAATTTACCCGCATGGGGACGACAGAGAGCCGAATGAGAAGGGACTTCAGTTTTACGATGATTTGTTTGATGAATGCCATAAATATGGAATAGAGCCTTTGGTGACAATTTCTCACTACGAAACGCCCTTGCATCTCGCTAAAGAATACAATGGATGGACTAATAGGAAACTTATTGCTTTCTATGAAAATTATGTGAGGACTATTTTTGAGCGCTACAGAGGGAAAGTGAAGTATTGGCTGACGTTTAATGAGATCAATTCCGTCCTTCACGCCCCTTTTATGAGCGGAGCAATCATGACGCCGAAGGAGTCTCTCTCTCAGCAGGATCTGTACCAGGCAATTCATCATGAGCTGGTGGCAAGTGCACGGGCGGTCAGCCTCGCACATGAGATGATGCCGGGGGCCATGGTGGGCTGCATGATTCTGGGAAACCCCACATATCCGCTGACGCCGGATCCGTCCGACGTCATGAAGGCGATGAAGCGCGATCAGGAGAATTATTATTTTGCCGATGTACAGGTAAGGGGATATTATCCCCGGTATATGGACCGTTTTTTTGAGGAAAATAATGTGAAGATACAGATGCTTCCCGGAGACGAGGAAATTCTGAAAAATACGGTGGACTTCATATCTTTCAGTTATTACGGAAGCACATGTGAATCTGCAGACCCAAAAGCCAAAACGGGGGAAGGCAATATCATGGGAGGCGTGGCCAATCCCTGCCTGCCGGTCAGCGAGTGGGGATGGCCTATCGATGCGCAGGGGCTGCGCTACTATCTGAATCAGTTGTATGACCGATACCAGAAGCCTTTGTTTATCGTAGAAAATGGCCTTGGAGCCGTAGACCAGCTCAAGGCAGATGAGGATGGGGTACTGACTGTGGAGGATGATTACCGAATCCAGTATCTGGACGCCCATATCCGGGAAATGGCGAAAGCCATAGAAGACGGCGTAGATTTGCTGGGATACACTACCTGGGGCTGCATCGATCTGGTCAGTGCAAGTACGGCACAGCTGAAGAAGAGATATGGATTTATCTATGTGGACAGAAATGACGACGGCAGCGGCACGCTGAACAGATATAGGAAAAAATCATTTTACTGGTACAAAAACGTCATTGAAACAAACGGGCAGTGTCTGGAAGATGAAAAGAAAGGAGTGTAGGGCTATGTTATCATTTTTAAAGAAAAAGAACCAGGAGGAAACCGTAAAAGAGCTGAAAGCATGTATATCCGGCAGAGTCATTCCGATCACGGAAGTAAAAGATCAGGTGTTTTCATCCAGGGCGCTCGGGGACGGCATTGCGATAGAACCAGAGGGCAATATCATAACAGCCCCTGGTGACGGCGTCATATCGGTTGTCATGGAAGATACCCGCCACGCAGTGGGAATGACACTCAATAATGGTGCCGAGATTTTGATTCATGAGGGGCTTGATACCGTAGAAATGAATGGAGAGGGATTCGAGTTATTCGTGAAAGCAGGTGAAAAGGTAAAGGCCGGGGACAGGCTGCTGAAGTTTGATGCGGATCTCATATTGGAGAGAGGGTTTGAGAAGACTTGCGTTCTTGTATTGACAAACACGGATGAGTTTCCTGACGTTACCTTTCATACGGGGATGCTTGGGGAGCAGAATCAGACGGTAGTGGTTAGCTTCTGAAAAAAATATATAGGACAGCTTCCGGTCTTTGCTTTCCTGTACAAAAGTTATTCGCGTTCCGTCAATATATTTATTATCATTTAGAGGCGCATTCTATAAAAATTCCTACTTGTCCTTTTAAAAAAAATAGTTATACTTATAAGTATAAACATATAGGAAAGTTGGGATGTTGCTTTATGGCAAGCAAATACGTAAAAGTCTACAGTGCATTAAAAAAGCAGATTGAGCTTGGAGAATATGGCGTAGGTCAGCTGATTCCCCCGGAAGGGGAGCTGATGCAGGAATACATGGTATCCAGGGACACGGTGCGCAAGGCGCTGGGGATGCTGGAAAACCAGGGGTATATCCAGAAGTCCAGAGGAAAGGCAGCGGTTGTTGTTGAGAAAAAGGACTACAAGTTTCCGTTCGCTGAGATTGCCAGCTTTAAGGAGCTGAATGAAAATCTGGGGCGGCGGACGGAGACAGAGGTGGAGAACCTGGAGATTCTGACGGATAAGAAGCAGATCATGGCAGTTTTTGAGGATGACAGGGAAAAAGAAGTCTATGAGCTGCTGCGCATCCGGAAGATCGAAGGCGAACGGGTGATTATCGACCATGATTATTTCAAAAGAAGCGTGGTGACGAACCTTCCTCTCAGGGCCTGCAGGGATTCTGTTTATGCATACCTGGAGAAGGAGCTGGGAATCCGGATAGGCTATGCCTCCAAAGAGATATCCGTGGAAACAGCAAATGATGAGGATAAAAAGTATCTGGATCTGGGAGAATATAACTTGGTGGTTGTAGTGAAAAGTTATACGTACATGCGGGACCATTGTTTGTTCCAGTTTACCGAATCGAGACACAGACCGGATCACTTCCGCTTTGTAGGATTTGCACAAAGAAAAGAATAGAAATTTATGAATGGTGCCAAAAATGAGTGCGGCACCATTTTTATTTTCTAAAATGCTTGACTAACAAATACGTATATGATAGCTTTATATTAACATATACGTATAAGTTAACAAAGGAGATTCACTTCAAAATAGGAGGAATAGGGAGAATGGCTGAGTTTTCAAAAGACGCTGAAAAGCTGTTAGAATTGATCGGAGGAAAAGAGAATGTGGTCTCTTTCACCCACTGTGCCACCAGAATGCGCTTTGTTCTCGCAGATGAGAAAAAGGCAGATGTAAAAAAGATCGAGGAATTGCCTTCTGTAAAGGGAAGTTTTACACAGGGAGGCCAGTTCCAGGTAATTATAGGTAACAAAGTATCCGTTTTCTTTGATGAGTTTTCCAGAATCAGCAGGATGGACGGCGTAGATAAACAGGAAGTAAAAGCGGCGGCCAAAGGCAAGATGAACCTTCTGCAGAGGGGCGTTGCGAACCTTGCGGAGATATTTGCGCCAATCATTCCGGCCATCATTGTCGGCGGTCTGATCCTGGGATTTCGGAATATCATTGGTGATATCAAGCTTCTGGAGGACGGCACCAAATCCATCACCGAAGTGTACCAGATATGGGCGGGAATCTACAATTTTCTGTGGCTGATCGGCGAGGCCATATTCGTATTCCTGCCGGTGGGTATCACATGGTCCGTATGTAAGAAGATGAATGTGGACCAGATGCTGGGCATCGTGCTTAGTATCACACTCGTCTCCCCGCAGTTGATGTCGGCAAGTGATTACATTGCTGCTGTGGAAGCCGGCGAAGCGGTGAAAACATGGGACTTCGGGGCATTCCACATCAACATGGTGGGATACCAGTCCCAGGTCATACCGGCCATCTTAGTCGGCCTTGTTTTCGCGGTGTTCTACCGGTTCCTGAAAAAACGTGTGCCGGAAATGATCTCCATGATTGTCGTGCCGTTCTGTTCCCTTGTACCGGCGGTGCTTTTGGCACATACCGTAATCGGCCCATTCGGAAGGATGATTGGCGACGGCCTTGCAAGCATTATCATGGCAGGGTTCAGCTCCTCATTCAGCTGGCTCTTCAGCGGAATTTACGGGCTCCTGTATCCATTGCTGGTGATTACCGGGCTGCACCACTCTATGCTGCCGATCGATCTTCAGACCGTTGCGGTCATGGGCGGAATCTATACATTCCCGGTTGTAGCTTTAAGCAACATTGCACAGGCCTCCGCAGTTATGGCTTTTGTATTTCTTCATAAAAAAGACGCAAGGGTCAAAGAAGTGGGGATTCCCTCATTTGTATCAGGGTTCCTGGGAGTTACGGAGCCGGCAATGTTCGGTGTAAATTTGAAATATTTATATCCATTTATCGGAGCTATGCTGGCAAGCGGCGTCATGGGGATTATATCCCGCGTATTTGGGGTGATTGCAAACAGCGTCGGAGTCGGCGGTATCCCTGCATTTTTATCCATGCGCGGAGATAAGATGCTGCTCTATATCGTATGTATTGTGATTGACATTGTTCTGGCATTTTTATTTACCGTTCTACTGTCTAAGACCAAACTGAAAGATTACGGAAATAAATAAGAAGTACTTCAATGAACATAAACGAACATGAATTAAAATGAAGATTATGAATCGATAATCATTATGACCAGGAGACTGTGAGAAGGAGAAGATATATGAATTTAGGAAATAAAGTCGTTTATCAGATTTATCCAAAGTCATTCCAGGATTCCAATGGGGACGGCTTTGGAGACCTGGCAGGGATCATCAGCCGTCTGGATTATCTGGCAGAGCTGGGAGCAGACTACCTCTGGATTACGCCCTTTTTTGTATCCCCCCAGTATGATAACGGGTACGACATAGCGGATTACCGCAGGATTGATCCCCGCTACGGCACGATGGAAGAATTTGAAACCCTGGTAGCCGAGGCGGGAAAGAGGAATATGTATCTGATGATGGACATGGTGTTCAACCACTGCTCCACCCGCCACGAATGGTTCCAAAAAGCGCTGGAAGGAGATCCATATTACCGTGATTTCTTCATCATCAGAAAAGGAAAAAACGGACTGCCCCCTACGAACTGGGTATCCAAGTTCGGAGGGAATGCATGGAGTTATCTGCCTGAGACAGACGAGTATTACCTGCATCTTTTCCATGTGACGCAGGCGGATTTGAACTGGGAAAACCCAAATGTGCGAAGGGAATGCTATGATATCATACGCTTCTGGATGGACAAAGGGGTAAAAGGGTTCCGTTTTGACGTGATCAACCTGATTTCCAAACCAGAGGTATACGAGGACGACCTGATTGGGGATGGGCATACATTTTACACGGACGGCGCGAAGATCCATGAGTATCTTCATGAGCTGAACCGGGAGACATTCGGCAGATACGACGATATCGTTACGGTTGGAGAGATGTCGTCTACAACCCTGGAAAACAGCATCCGCTATTCCAACCCGGAATCAGAGGAACTGTCCATGATCTTCAGCTTCCACCATCTGAAAGTAGATTACCCGTCCGGGAATAAATGGGCGGTGGAGCCTTTTAGATTCCACGATCTGAAGAAAAATCTTTTTACCTGGCAGAGGGAGATGGAAAAAGGCGGAGGATGGAATGCGCTGTTCTGGTGCAATCACGACCAGCCAAGAATCGTATCCCGTATTGGGGATGACAAAGAATACCGCCTGGAATCCGCAAAAATGCTTGCCACAACCATACACGGACTGCGGGGGACCCCCTATATCTACCAGGGGGAAGAGATCGGGATGACCAATGCCGGATACACGGAGATCGGCCAGTATCGGGATATAGAGTCCCTGAATTACTTCAACATCCTGAAGCAGGAAGGCAAGAGCGAGCAGGAGATCTACGAGATTCTGGGCAAAAAATCCAGGGACAACTCCCGCACCCCGATGCAGTGGGATGACACAGAACAGGCAGGGTTTACCGATGGAACCCCGTGGATATCCGTAATCCAGAATTATAAAGAGATCAACACACTGGACCGAAACCGGGAAGACTCTATCTTCCAATATTATAAAAAACTTATAGAACTAAGAAAAACCTATCCGGTCATTGCTGACGGAACCTTTGAAGCACTTCTCGAAGACCATCCGCAGATCCTGGCCTATAAGCGGGCCAATGCAGACAGCGAACTTTACGTGTTCTGCAACTATTATCCCGGGAATGTAGAAATACCAATGGAAATACCGGGAGACTGCAGAATCATCCTGTCAAACTATCCCCGGAGCAGTCGTTCCGTGCTCCGGCCTTATGAGGCAGTTATGCTGTATCGGGAGATTGGAACGGAAGAATAGGAAGCGGTGATGGCCGTTTGGCTTCCTAACTCCGCTTATACTTAGTGGGCGGTTCTCCATAATGTTTTTTAAATAATTTGCTGAAGTGGTAAGCATCGTCATACCCCACCATTTCCGCCACATTCTGGATACTGAGTCCGGGAGCTGCTTCGAGAAGCTCCCGGGCTTTTTCCATCCTTAGCTCAATCAGATAATTGATGGGCGTGTCGCCGGTCTCGCTTTTGAATATTTTAGAAAGGTAAAACGTACTCAGATACATATTACGGGCAATCCGGTCCAGGGAAATCTTTTCCTGGTAATGCTCATTAAAATAGCGGATCATCTGATTGACAACGTATTTTTTATTCGGTGATTCAAAGATACATCCCTTCGTATTCTTGATCCCCTCAGCCGCCTCCTTCTGCTCCCGGAGCAGCTGAAGAATCAGCTGGATGAGGTAGGCTTTCAGCATAAAATAGCGCCCCGGACGGTAGGCCTGGAACTCTTTCCCCATAGATGCACAAATGCGGAACACCTCCTGCCGGATGACTTCCTTCATGGGAAGAATCACATTCCCCCCGGGGAGTGGGAATGTGTTGGGAGGCAGATCCCGCAGATGAATATCCGAGAATGCAATATAATATTCAACGGCACTATCGTCGGGGCAGGTGTAAAGGCTCTTATGGTAGGCCCCCGGATTCAGGATGATCAGGTCGCCCTGTTTGACCGGGTATTCTTTGCCGTCTATGTAAAAAGTACAATGTCCTTTCTTCACAATCGACAATTCGATGTGTTCATGACAGTGGTAATTGTTTTCAGACTCCGTGCGCTTAAGTTCACAAAAAAACAAAAACGTGGGGTTCAAATCATCGTAGGTCAGATCATATTCCGGTCTGCACATATTGAGGCCTCCTAAAAAGTATTTAGATGCATTATACTCCATGATCCGCCGGATGAAAAGAGAAAATCGGGAATTAGCAACGGGCTTTAGTCCCGGGGCGGATGGAGGGGGACGCTTACCGTGAGCCAGGAGATGCTGCGGCAAGTGCCTGCCCTGTTGGAAATACAGCCCGCTGCGCCAGGCAGCAGTAAGAGGAAATCCGCAGAACCAGCCGGAACCGAACACATTCACCGCTTAATCTGATGATTAAGCGCCTCAGGTGTTCTAAAAAGCTGCTTCGGGAGCAGCTTTTTTCCGGCTGGTTCCACGGATTTCCTCTAACTGCTGCCAGGCTCGCTAACATGCATTTCCAACAGGGCAGGCACTTGCCGCAGCATCTCCCGGCTCACAGTAAGCTGGTTCATCCGGCTGGTAGGTTAGGACCCGTTACTGAGATGGGGCCTCAAACGGAGGCAGCGGATGTGGATTGGCTATGCGTATTTTTCATCTTCAAGATGTGTATTGAATTATTTTGATACTGGAACCGTATCCCATTGCTTATGTACACCTACTGGGGACATAAAAGTCCCGCCAATTCAATACCATACGCTGCCCCCGCTTGAGGCATCTCCTTAGAAACGAGCTTTTTCCTGCCGGTTGGATGCGCCAGCTCCATGAAGGGATAGCCGAAAACCTCCCGGAGAACATCCATGTCCTTTCAAAAACGCTCAAAGCGGACCTTAGAAATTCTTGGTGGGAAACAGCCCGGAAAATGGAGAGATTTTTGGATTCCGAATCCAAAAATCAGCTGACCCAGCGCGAGAAATCATCGGATTTCTCGTGATGTGTCAGTGGTACGGTTCTTTCTTAACTTTGGATACCATGAGATTTCTGTTTTGCCCAATGCCGCCTGGCATGGGCAGTTCAGAAATCCTATAAGGTATGAATTATCCAAACATGAGAAAGAACCGTGGTGCTCCATTTTCAGGGCTGTTTCCCGCCTAGAATTTCTTAGGTCCGCTTTGAGCGTTTTTGAAAGAACATGGATATTCTCCGGGAGGCTTTCGGCTATCCCTTCCTTATGTAAAGATTACCATAATAAAGGTTATGTAAAGAGTTAGATTATGTAAAGAAATACGGTCTCAGCCCAGCATTTCCAATGAACTGGGCTGAGATTTCTTTACATAAAGTTTTTTCATGTCACCATATTTCTCTAAACCATACCAGAAGGTAAAGATAAATATGGTAACAAATATTGAAGAACTCGTTGCACTTTGCGATGAAGACTTTTCTGAGGATGATCTGATGTATATAAGAGATTTGCTTGGGCACTCAACCATGATGACAATAGAATTCTATGCAAGAACCGATGCTAAGCTGAAAAGAAAGGCTATTGAGGCGGCAGGCAAAGAAATCCTCCCACTAGAAGATGCAGTTTGGGATACGGACGCTAACTTAAAAGCATGGTTAACGAGTTTCAATAAGCGATAACTTTATGTAAAGAAATCTAAGCTCAATTCACTGGAAATGCTGGACTGAGCTCGTATTTCTTTACATAATCTAAATCTTTACATAACCTTTATGGAGCGTCCCCATCCGCGCCGAGACTAAAGCTCGCCACTAAATCCCGGTTTTTTTGGTATTGTTTTGGCGGCATCCCTGTCACCCGTTTGAAGACTGTGATAAAGTAGTTATAATCACAAAATCCACATTCTGATGCGATCTCCGCAAGAGTTAAATCGGGCTGCTCTGATAAGAGCAGCTTGGCTTTCTCAATGCGGAGTTTTCTTATATATTCGGCAATCCCAATCCCATAATTTTGTTTTGCAATTTCATAAATCTTTGTTTTACCAATTTTGAAATATTGTGCAATAGAGACTGCGTCAATATCTTCAGTAAAGTGCGCCTGGATATATTCGTCAATTTGAACAGGAAGCTCCTGTTGGCGAAGGGATACCATGCGCTCTATACACAGAAACGAACTAACCGCCTGCATGATATGAGAGGCGGAAGTGATGTAGTCTGCCTGAATAATAGGCAGGCGCCTGCAAGCTGCCTTCAAGTCTTCCATTGATAGTTCGTAGGATTTGCATAGCTTTTGAATTTTATTCCAGCCAGCTTCATAGGAAGGGTAGGAAAAGACTTGGCCGAACAGAAGATATCCGATTACAATATTTCCCATAAGGATGGGCGTGATGCTTTCTGTCAGACCTGCGTGGCAGCGGTAGGTGTATAATGTTCTTTTTTTTGCGGCAATTTTACACGCACGGGCATCACATTCATGGCATATTGCAGCACCGGCCGAGGAAGAACGAATGATCTGGCAAAAGGGTGCAATTTCATCTGGATAAGAGGTTAATTCGTGGAAAGCATCGTCAAATACAGTAATACGAATTTTTGTCAAATTATAAAAGTCTTTAAGTAAAGAATGGAGTTTGCTGATGTCGAAGCTTGATATCATGGGATCCTCCTATCCGTAAAATAGAAATGTTTTAATCATCATAATTTTAACATATTCACGAACAACATCAAAGTAAAAAGAACTGGGAAAACCATTATATATCGGAATTAAAAATTGATTTTGTATGCGTAATAATAGGTACATTATTTTAAAAAATGATTTTTCTGGTATTCCTTTGGGGTCATATGGAAAACTTTTTTGAAACATTTATAAAAGTAAGTTTTATTTGAAAACCCAATCTTTCGCATAATTTCGTTGATGGAAAGCTGTTCTTTAATTAAAAGATCCCGAGCATATTTCATGGCAAATTCATTTTTGTATTCGCATAAGGACTTCCCGGTAAATTTGTTTATCGTTTTGTTGATATAGTTGCCACTATAGTGCAAAATGGATTCCATGTCTGCACGACTGACATTTCCATGATAAGTTTCAAGGATATGAACGATTTGGCGAAATAAATATTCTCCGGATTCAGCGTCTAAGAAAATATTTTTACCATTAAAAAATGTTGTATTACCAAGAAGCGTAAAAAATTGCATGATATACCCGGCAGAAAAAAAGGTTGAAGAAACATTTGTGTGTTTACAGTATGACATGATATGATCAAATATTTCCTGGAATACAGCTTGAACTTCGGTGTTGTAGCATCGTGGACGAAAGTCAATGTAACACTTTTTATAACTGGAATTTTGAATGAGTGTTAATAATTTTTCGAGGATTGAGCTGCTCTGGAGATTTATACTTTTTGGTGAGTTAAATAAGTGATTAAAACGTGAAAGCATTGTTATAAAGTCATCAGACAGGAGAAGAAAAATGGCTTTATAGTCGCTGGAGTAGGATTCGATATGACGAATCCATTTGTTTAAAATGCAGCATTGTCCTGCATTACAAAAATAGCGCTGGTCTTCAATACGGTGTTCAACATATCCTTCTAATACGAACATGATTTCAACCGCATCATGTTGATGAAGATCAGTAACAAGGCTTGGATCAACATCTTTATTGCTCCGAATTACTTCGTGTTTGTAATAATTGGGAGCAGTACAGATGTAATCCATATAAGAACGCGAATTTTTTACGTATTCGGCTACTAAAGCATAAGGGGCGGAAAGTTGAAAGAATGCATGCGGAATACTTCCTAGCTTTGTGACCTTCAGAGGAGTGTAATCTGTACAGGATAATTTGTCAGAAGAAGAAATCGTTGGCATAATAAAAATCCTTTCTTGATTTTGAAATTTAAAATCCCAAATCTGATACTTAATTTATAAGTTGCGTGATATAGGACATTGAATGAGGAAATTCTTGAAGATATACTGAGTTTATGAATTAAGTATACAACAATATTAAAAGAAAAGAGGTGAAAAAATAGCAAAAACAACAAAAAGAGTATCATATATGGGAATATATTACAAGCAATGAAGAGAACGATGAAAAATAAAAATCATGTTTAGTGTAAAAAAATATAGGAAGGAAAAAGCGGTAAGAAAATGATAAAAAAAGACTTTAATAATGGTTGGTCAGTAACGAATACAGGTGATATGGTAGGAGCGTTATTAGGAGAAGAACAATTACCACCAAAGCCTGTAACACTTCCACATGATGCAATGATTTTAAATCCGAGAAAGAGAGAAAATCCATCTCAGAATTCAGGAGGATTTTTTCCGGGAGGAGATTATATTTACACAAAGGAGTTTATGGTTGACCAATCCAGCGAAGGCAAGAATTTTTACTTGGAATTTGAAGGCATATATGAGAGAGGACAGGTATATATAAATGGAAATTTTGCCGGTTCTATAGATTGTGGATATACCCGTTTGATTATTGAGATTGCGGATTATTTGATTTTCGGAGAAAAGAATACTATTTCTGTCAGGGCATATAATTCTTCGCAGCCAAATAGCCGCTGGTATACCGGTTCGGGATTATATAGACCGGTAAACTTATATATAGGCGATTCTATGAGGATACCAATAGATGGAGTAAAAATAACTACTCCGGAGGTTGCTGAGGATATTGCAAAAGTTGTGATTAACACGCAAATTGATTATACGGGAAATGTGGTAAAAAGAATTGTTTTACGGACAGAAATAATGTCTGGGGAGGATATGGTTGCATATGAAGTTACTCCTGTGACAATACAAAGAAATAAAAAAATAGAAGTGGAACAAAAAATTTATGTTAGAAATCCACTCTTATGGACAATAGATTGGCCCAATATATATGTATGCAAAATTAGATTAATAGAGGATGAACAGGAATTGGACGTAGCGGAAAATACGTTTGGAATACGAAAATTAAGGCTGGATCCGGTAAATGGACTTCGTCTAAATGAAGATGCAATCTTACTTAGAGGGGCGTGCATACATCATGATCATGGGGCACTTGGCACAGCATCTTTTTCCAAAGCAGAGGAAAGGAAAATAAAATGTCTTAAGGAGGCGGGCTTCAATGCCGTTCGAATCTCACATCATTCAGCAACAAAATCGTTACTGGACGCATGTGACAGGCAGGGAATGTTAGTAATAGATGAAGTTTTTGATGTGTGGAACCACTGTAAGGTTCATTATGATTATTCGCTGCGTTTTGCAAAAAACTGGGAAAGAGATATAGAAGACCTGGTAGCAAAAGATTTCAATCATCCTTCTGTATTTATGTATAGCTATGGAAATGAAATTCAGGAATTAGCTTCTGTAGCAGGGGCTTTTTGGAGTCGAAGGATTGCAAAAAAACTAAGAAAATTGGATTCTACACGTTATATAACAAATTCTATAAATGGTTTGTCTGCTCTGGAAAATAAAAATGGTGAAATTGCTGCCGATATGGGACTTCTGTCGAAGACGGAAGTGAAGCAGTTGGAAACAGGCGAATTCAAAGGCGATATTAATGAACTGATGACTGTTTTACACGGAGCTATGAATGAGATGGCGGCACATACGATGATTGAAGATGCTATGCATGAAGCATATTCCTGCTTAGACGCATGTGGTTTAAATTATATGCGGGACTGTTACGAATTATATCAGAAAAAATATCCAAATAGAATAACATTTGGATCAGAGACACTTCCGCCAGATATTGCACGAAACTGGGAAAAGGTAGAAAAACTTTCAAGCTGTATAGGAGATTTTACATGGACGGGCTGGGACTATATCGGTGAATCCGGCGTAGGAATTATTGGTTATGATAGTGTGGATACATTCTTCAAACCGTATCCGGCATATTTAGCGTATGTGGGGGATTTGGACATAACAGGTTACCGACGCCCTGCCAGTTATTTCAGAGAAATTGTATTTGGATTAAGAAAGATTCCTTATTTAGCTGTACAGGATCCGAAATACTATGGGAGAAAAGAAAGTAAAACACCATGGACAATTTCGGATGCCATTTCAAGCTGGTCATGGCCAGGTTGTGAAGGAGAAACATGTAAGGTGGAAATCTATTCCCCATCCGATGAAGTGGAATTAAGGCTAAATGGCACCGCGATTGGGAGATATCCCACGGGGAAAGAAAATCAGTTTACGGCTCTGGCTGAAATAGAATACGAGCCGGGAATTATTGAAGCAGTTCCATATACGGATGGCAAATCGGGAGAATCCTATCAGTTATGTACAGTTTTAAATGATTACAAGTTAAAGATTGTTTGTGAGGACAAGGAACTAGAGGCGGGAGAAGAAGATCTTGCTTATCTGATGATTTATATAACGGATCAAAAAGAAACGATTCATACAGAACAGGATTTTAAAGTTTCTGTAAAAGTGTTGGGTGCGGCGGCTTTGGCCGGCTTTGCCACTGCTGATCCGGTCAGTGAAGAGAATTTTTACGATACGGTCAGAACAACATATGAAGGGAGGGCGCAGGTGATTGTTCGTTCAGGGGAACAGGCTGGAGATGCGGAAGTGTTAATCGAAGCAGAAAAATGTGAGCCGGTTTCAATATATTTGAAGGTAAGAGACAGGAAGTAAAAAACAATTGGATAAACGGGTAAAGGAGAGGTAAAATGGGTAGTAAAAAATATTTGAAATGGTATAACCAGGTGGGATATGGTTTCGGAGCACTTGGGAATAATATTTTGTATGCGCTTCCAACATATTTTGTTATGATTTATATGACTGATAGTGTTGGGCTTAGGGCGGGGATGATTGGTACACTGATGGTTGTTTCCAAATTGTTTGACGGATTTACGGATATTGTTTGCGGAAGATTAATTGATCGTACTCATACGAAAATGGGAAAAGCAAGACCGTGGATGTTCTTTTCAATGTTTGGCGCGGCCGTTTGCCTGACGGCAACCTTTGCGATTCCGGAAAGACTTGGGACAACTGCAAAATATGCATGGTTCTTCATATTCTATACATCTGTCAATGCAATCTTTTATACAGCAAACAGTATTGCCTATAATGCATTAACAGCTCTGGCAACAAAGAATGAGAGTGAAAGAGTTGGAATGGGAACTTGGAGCGTCGTTGGCGGATACATTGCACAGATAGGATTAGGATACTTAGGTGTCTCGCTTTCGTCTGCATATGGATGGAGAAATACAGCGATTATTTTTTCAGTTATAGCACTTGTATTCAACTCAATAACTTTTTTGACGATTAAAGAGCTTCCGGAGGAAGAACTAAATGCAAGCGATGAAACGGAAGAGGAACAGGAAAATGCAACAGATGAAACTGGAGAAAAGGTGTCTTTCTGGAAGGCCATGAAAGTTCTTTTTACCAATCGCTTTTATATTATTATTCTTGCAATTATGATCCTTGTGTATGTATATGCAGGATTGAGCAGTGTCGGAACATATTGGTTTACTTACATCATGGGAGATGCGGGCAAACTGGGTACCTACTCTCTGTGCATCGGAATTCCCGCTTATGTTGGAGTGTTACTGAATGTACCATTGGTAAAGAAATTTGGCGTATATAAAACCGTTTTTGGAACAGAGATTCTTACAGCACTTTTTTTTGGAATTGCAATACCATTTGGACTTTCAGGTAATTTTGCTTTGTTTGTTGTAATGTGTGCTTTGGCGAATTTATTTAGCAGCCCGTACAATTGCTGCCTGAATACAATGATTGCAAAAGCCTCAGATTATTCATTTAATAAAGATCATGTGCGTTTGGCCGGAACGATGTATTCCTGTACATCTGTAGGAATTAAAGTTGGTTCTGCATTAGGGACAGGTCTATGTGGATGGCTTCTTGAATTGGGGAATTATGTGGCAAATGCTAAAGTGCAGCCAGCGAGCAGTATTGCGGTATTAAATTTCATGTTTGTTATTGCACCGTTTATCATTTTCGCAGTGATTGCTTTATTGTGCGGACTTATGGATATAGATAAAGCACAGGCAAAGCTAAACAAAACAATAGTAGCAAAAAACGAATAGCAATAAAAAGGTAAAGAACGGATTGTAAAATCCGTTCTTTTACATATATGGAAGCAGTAGAAATTCCTGGTCATACAAAAGGTGGTTTAGGCTTTTATATGTAAGGAAGAGAGCAGGATGTGTATTATAAATCCGAACAAAATCAGAGTAAAAAGAACAAATGTCTATATATTCTAAAAGCAGAAATTTATAAAATAAATACATACCCAAGGAGTTCCGTTATTCATTCCTCTGCGGTGCGGGGGTGCAATGAAACTAAAAAGGGGGTATGTATGAATAAAATGCAGTATTTAAATTCCAGAGGCAGTAAAAGAAAATAAAAAAGGATTCGTTCAGGAAATTTGCTTCATTGTGCTTTTACAAAACAAAATCAAAGGAGGATTCACAATATGAAAAAAATGACATTTGCACTGTGTTTCTGCAACAGAGGATTTATGCCGGGCGAGCTGATTTATGAGGCAAGGGAAGACATGATTAAAGCGGTCACGGATGCGGGATATGATTACATAGCCATGGATGCAGAACTGACCCGGTATGGCGGGGTCGAGACAAGGGAAGAGGGCCTTTTATACGCAAAATGGCTGAAAGAACATGAGGGAATGTATGATGGCGTGATATTCTCAATGCCCATTTTTGCGGACGAGAACGGAGCCATTACCGCATTGCAGGACGCGGGAGTGCCGATTCTAATGCAGGCATATCCGGATGAAATTGGAAAAATGGATTTCCAGCACAGAAGGGATGCTTATTGCGGCAAGTTTTCCGTAACCGATGTTTTTACGCAGTATGGCGTGCCGTTTACGGTGATGAAACCCCATGTCGTTCATCCGCTGTCGAAAGCATTTGCCGGAAATTTGATGGATTTTGCTGCGGTCTGCCGGGTAGTAAATGGCATGAAACGGTTTAACCTTGGCTGTATTGGGGCAAGGACCACGGCATTCAAGACGGTGCGGTTCGATGAGATTGCAATGCAGAAATACGGGATCAATGTGGAGTCGTTTGACTTATCCGAGGTGTTTTTCAAGGTAAGAAGTATGGCGGACGATGATGAGGCAGTTACTGCCAAAATAGAGCGCCTGAAAAATTACAGTGATTTTTCCCTTGTTCCGGAGAGTAATATGCTGACATTGGCGAAGATTGGGGTAGTGATTGACCAGTACATTGAAGAATATCATCTGGATGCACTGGCGCTGCGCTGCTGGAACGAGATGGAGACGGAGATGCGGGTATGCCCGTGCGTATTGCTCAGTGAACTGAATGACAGGGGAATTGCAGCGTCCTGTGAAATTGATATGTGTTCGGCGCTGACCATGCGGGCTATGAGCCTGGCGAGTGAACAGCCGACGGCCGTCCTGGACTGGAATAATAATTATGGCGAAGATGAGAATAAGGTGATTCTGTTCCACTGCGGTCCGGTTGCGCAGTCTCTGATGACCGGAAAGGGGACGGTCACCGAGCACAAGATGTTTGCAAAGAACGATCCGGGATCCGGCTGGGGATGCAATGAGGGGCGGATCAGGGCCTTTGATACTACGCTTTCCAATTGCCAGACCAGGGATGGGAAAATTATCGTATATGCAAGCGAGGCCAGATTTACAGACGACCCGATAGAAGATGCATTTTTCGGGTGCGGCGGGGTAGCGGAAATTCCTGATCTGCAGAACAAGCTGATGAAGCTGGCCAGAGGTGGATTTAAACATCATACTTCCATAGGCGCAGGACATATGAAAGAAATATTGAAAGAGGCATTTACTACTTATCTTGGTTATGAATGGGTAGAAATCGACTAGTACATCGTATAGTTAAGGATAAAGTTGCCGGCGGACAAAAAGCAGCAGCAGGTGGCTGAGAGCGGTTACCGGCAGATAAAAGCAGCAGGTGGCTGAGAGCGGTTACCGGCAGATAAAAGCAGCTGCGGGCGGTTAAGAGCGGCTGCCGGCGGGAAAAAATAGCTGCGGGAGGAGGAAGATTATGAAAGTGGCGGGGCTGGATATCGGGACAACAGGCTGTAAACTGACAGTTTTTGACGAAGATGGTACTTATCTGGATGAATCCTATCAGGACTATTCTGCGAAAAGGAACGATGGTGTGCATGAAATAGATGCGGCTGCAATCATGGAGAGCGTATTCGGGGTGATCCGTGCAATAACGCGCACGCATCCGGACATTGCAGGGATTGGGGTGACCAGTTTTGGGGAGACCTTTGTTATGGCAGACGCAGAAGGGAATCCCCTGCATCCGGCGATGCTGTATACGGATCCGCGCGGGGAGGAGGAGTGCCGCTATTTGACAGAGCAGATGGATGGGAAGACCATTGCTTCTATTACAGGGGCAAAACCGCATGTCATGTACAGCATTTCCAAAATGATGTGGATGAAAAAGCACAGGCCGGAGATATACGGGCGGGCAGAGCATATCTTCCTGATGGAGGATTTTGTGGTGTTTGCACTGACCGGCCGGGCACAGATCGATTATTCTCTGGCGGCCAGGACGATGGCATTTGACATTACGGCGTTGAAATGGAGCCGGGAGATCTTTGCTCTTGCGGGAATCGACATGGAACTGATGTCAAAGCCGGTGCCCACGGGAACCAGCGCCGGAAGAATCCGGCCGGAAATTGCGCAAAAAACGGGCCTTTCCAAAGACACGCAGATCATATCTGTGAGCCATGACCAGGTGGCTGCTGCTGTGGGATCCGGGGTGTTTTCATCCGATAAAGCGGTGGATGGAGCCGGTACGGTCGAGTGCATGACACCTGTTTACGACAGTATACCGGAATTGGAGGTCATGTATGAGGGAAATTACGCGGTTGTCCCGTATGTACTGCCGGGAAAATATGTCTGCTATGCATTCTCTTACACCGGCGGAGCGCTGATTCAGTGGTGTGCAGATACACTTGCTAAAAAGGAGAAAGAGCTGGCAGAGGCACAGGGCATTTCGGTGAACGAGTTCTTAGAGCAATTGTATGAGGCAGAGCATGAATGCCCGGAAAATGCAGCCGGTACGGATGTTCCCATGCCTCCTACGGGAATATTGGTTCTGCCGCACTTTGCCGGGGCGGCCACGCCCTATATGGATACCGGGTCAAAGGGGGCAATCGTGGGAGTGACGGCCGCGACTACAGTCAGTGACATATACCGCGCATGTATGGAGGGTGTTGTTTACGAAATGATGTTGAATATGGAATGCCTGGAAGATGCGGGACTTCAAATGAAACGGCTGAATGCCACGGGGGGCGGCGCAAGATCAAAAGTCTGGATGCAGATGAAGGCGGATGCTCTGAATGTAGAGATCACTGCGCTAAAAACAGTGAATGCGGGAACTGCAGGGAGCGCGATGCTGACAGGAATTGCGGTGGGATGCTTTCAGAACCTGGAGGATGCGGCGGCGCATATGGTAGAGGAGACCGAAACTTATATTCCAAATCCGGAAATGACGAAGAAGTACAGGGAAGTTTATAAAAGATACCGGCAGCTGTATAAGGCAGTGCGCCCTTTGGTATGAATGGGCAGCAGTTCAGAAGTGTATGAATTGCCGTGTGAAAGGACAGCAGCTCGGCATTGTCTGAACTACCGCGTGAAAGGAGAATTTTGATGAACCCATATATCGGACATGATTCCCAAGTGTATGGAATCGAGGAACACCGCCTGGTGGGCGGTAAAGGCGATGGAATGCGCCTTCTGGAAATAAATAACGGAAAAGGGGCGGAACTGACGGTTGTTTTGGACCGCTGTGCAGACATCTCCCGGCTGCGTTACAAAGGGGTTAATCTGTCCTACTTCTCGCCCTGCGGCTATGTGGCCCCGGCGTATTATGATGCAGCAGGGGCAAACTGGCTGAAATCATTTACTGCCGGTTATCTGACTACCTGCGGGCTGCAGGCGGTCGGCTCTCCCTGCACGGATGAGGGGGAAGAGCTGCCCCTGCATGGTTCCATCGCCAATATGCCGGCAGAACAGGTATATTGGCTGGAAGAAGAGGGGGAGCTGGTGGTTTACGCGACGATTAGGGACGAGGGGATTTTCGCACCGAAACTGCGAATGTCCAGAGAGATCAGAGTCAGCCTTAGGAGTAATGAATTTTTGATTCAGGATACCATCGAGAATACCGGAGATACAAAGCAGCCCTTTGAGATTCTGTATCATATGAATATGGGCTATCCAATGCTTGATGAGGACAGCATACTGGAGATTCCGTCTGCCGAAGTGCTGCCCCGGGATGAGCATGCGGCGGAGGATATCGGGAATTGGATGCACATGATGAAGCCGGAGGCAGGATATGTGGAGCGGTGCTACTACCATAAGTTCCCGGATAGAAACGGAAAAGCCGGCATATACCAGCCAAAGCTGGGAAAAGGGCTGGAAATCACCTTTGACGCAGAGGAACTGGATGGGTTTGTAGAATGGAAGATGATGGGAGTCCGCGATTACGTGCTGGGGCTGGAATGCGGCAACTGCTATCCCGATGGGCGCGATGTGATGAGAAAGACCGGTATGCTGAAATTTTTGGAACCGGGAGAGAAAAAAACGTATCAGGTGAAAGTGCGTATGTTTGAGCGTTTGTAAAATATGGATGTACTAGAAAGGGTGAAACAAAAATGTTAGTATCGCTGAAGCAGATATTGAATCTATGTGAAGCAAAAAAATGCGCGGCAGGTTCTTTTAACACGCCGAATCTCGAGTCGGTTATGGCAGTGATTGGCGCAGCAGAGGAATTGGACGTGCCCGTGGTGATCCAGCATGCAGAAGTGCATGAGGAAATTATGCCGATTGAGATTATCGGGCCGATCATGCTGGAGCTTGCGGGGAGGGCAAAAGTACCGGTGTGCGTGCATTTGGACCATGGAGAGACATTAGAATATGTATGTAAAGCTTTGAATATCGGTTTTACCTCTGTGATGTACGATGGTTCGGTTCAGCCTTTTGAAGTGAATATGGCTAATACAAAGATGGTTGTTTCATTTGCGGCACAGACAGGGGCCTCTGTGGAGGCGGAGATCGGCTGCATGGGAAAACGGGAAACCGGAGCAGGAACAACTGGAAACGGGCCGGATCCGGAGAAGATTTATACAGATCCGGAGCAGGCAAAGCTCTTTGTGGAGGAGACGGGGATAGATGCCCTGGCCTGTTCCTTCGGGACGACACATGGGGTGTATATTACAAAACCCAAGTTAGACTTTAATGTAGTAAAAAATGTGCGCAGGAAAGTAGACATTCCAGTCGTCATGCACGGAGGCTCCGGTGTCAGCCCGGAAGAATTCCGCATGGCCATTGAGAGCGGGGTGCGCAAGGTTAATTACTATACATATATGGCGATGGCGGGAGGTGAGAAGATAGCAAGCCAGTTCCAAACGGGGTGTATTCCGGTTGAAAAAGGCGGGCGGCATTATAAATACTGCTATTCTTTGATCGAGAGCGATAAGGATACGCCGATTATGTACCATGATATTGTGCAGTATGGGACAGAAGCTATGAAAAGGAATTGTAAGGAGGCGATGGAGATATTTGCTATGAGGTAAGAGAGTTCTGATTAACTATACATAAAGAGGCGGCAGGAAAACACATGTGGTTTTCTACATTTTTAAGAGGGTGCTGCAAAATCATCAAAATGATGAGTTTGCAGCACCCTTGTTCTATTTTTTATATAAAAATTATTCTGCCCTCCGTGCTATATACGCATCGGTATTCGTGCAAAATACTACATTCATTGAACAAGAAACTACATTCTGCTTTTTCAATTAATGCTTATAATAGAGTATGTTTAGAAAAAGACAGGAGGTATGGATATGACGAAAAAAATGACAGAAGGCAGCCCGGCAAAATTGATTGTAATGTTTACGATACCTTTGCTGATCGGAAATATCTTTCAGCAATTATATAGCATGGTAGATACTTTGATTGTGGGAAGGACCCTGGGGGTCAATGCCCTGGCGGCGGTGGGCTGCACGGGGAGCATCAATTTTTTGATCCTCGGTTTTGCAATGGGAGTGAGCGCAGGACTGGCAATTATTACGGCACAGCGCTTTGGCGCAAAGGATGAGAAAGGGGTCAGAAGAAGCGTGGCCTCAGGAGCCTGGATCAGCCTTATGGTTACGGTCGTGCTGACAGCGGTTTCCGTTCCTATGACCAGGAAGATTCTGGAACTGCTGAATACGCCGCCCGAAATAATTGACGGTGCGTATGACTATATTGTTATAATATTCTGGGGAATAATAGCTTGTATGCTATTTAATTTTCTGTCGAATATTATCCGGGCGCTGGGGGACAGCCGGACGCCGCTTTTGTTCCTGGTTATTGCATGTGTATTGAATATTATTCTGGACTTTGCGTTCATACTTGGGGGAGGGATGGGGGTTGCCGGCGCGGCCTGGGCCACAATTATCTCACAGATGGTATCGGCACTCCTCTGCCTGTGGTACATCAAAAAGAAGCTGCCGATTCTGCATTTAACGAAGGATGACTGGAAGGTATCCGCATGGGATCTGAAACAGCACTTTCGGATCTCTATGCCGATGGGGTTCCAGATGTCGATTATCGCCATCGGTGCTGTGGTGCTCCAGTTCGTACTTAACGGGCTTGGTTCCGCCGCTGTGGCAGCATTTTCTGCGGCACAGAGAATTGACCAGATCGCCGGTCAGCCTATGAATTCTTTTGGCACCACAATGGCTACCTATGCGGCTCAAAATTATGGGGCAGGGCGGATAGACAGAATTAAGAAAGGCGTTCTGCAGTGCAGCCTGATATCGGTAGGATTCAGTATTGCTGTGGGGCTTCTGAACATATTTGCGGGTTATCAGATGGCAGGCTTCTTTGTCGGGGCCGGGGAAGAGACGGTACAGTCTATGGCTCAGACTTACCTTCAGATTAACGGGGCTATGTACTTTGTACTGGCACTGCTGTTTATCTTCAGATTTACCCTGCAGGGGCTGGGGAAAGGCGTTATGCCGACTGTGGCGGGTGTGATGGAACTGATTATGAGGACATTTGCTGCGGTATATCTGACTGCGGCTGTCGGCTTTGCCGGGGCATGCTGGGCCAACCCGCTGGCATGGGCGGGGGCATGTATCCCACTGGCAGCGGCATACTTTTTGACTATGCGGCGGCTGTCTGCCGGAAACGGAAATGCGGATTCCGGCAGTGTGTGCAGGAAAGCTGAAACCAATGCCGCCTGAAAATTGCCTGTAGCATAAAAATAGTAAAACCCCGGTCAATGTTAAATTACTGACCGGGGTTTTACTATGAAAAATCAATCCTGTAAGTGAAGTATAAAGTTTAAAGTCATCATGATGTGCTCTGGTCTAGGAGTTCAGCCATCAGGTAATGCAGCTTTATAAAGTCAGGGGTAAAGCCTCTTCTCAAAGTTACCGGATACCGAGCAGCCTTCGGTAAATATCATAAATGCATTGGGATCAATTCCCCGCACAATTCTTTTTAACTGGCTGACCTCATATTTTGAAATCACAACGAACAGGATGTAGGAGGCCTGATTTGTATAGGCTCCGGCTCCGTCCCAGTTGGTGACTCCCCTCCCCATCTGTTCGATGATAGCCTGGGAGATGCCCAGCTTTTTGGTAAATATCATGACACTCATATTAATATTCTGGATATGTACTCTGTCGCAGGCGATGGAATATACAACGCCGTAAATCAAAGAATAAATCACGATCTCGATGTTAAACATCAAAAGGCATATTCCGTAGACGAAACAGTTGATGATGATGGAGACCTTGCCGACGCTGAATCCAGGGAATTTTTTTGAAAAGTAGATGCCCAGAATGTCCTGTCCGCCTCCGGAACTGCCTCCCCGGAGAATCATGCCGGATCCGGTTCCCGCGATAATACCGCCAATGACACAGGCGGTCAGATAATCGTCAATGACCGGGCTGGATGGAATCGGGATAAAGGTGAGCGCTGCGGTCTGGATAATAATGGTTATAATGGAACGTGCAAAAAAAATCCTGCCCATTTTACTCCATGCCAAATAGATCAGGGGCAGGTTGATCAGAAAGTAAATGATACCTGCAATATCTGTCTGCCCGAGAGAAAAGGGCAGTACTTTAATCACTAAGGTACGGATCAGCTGGGAGATTCCCATGAAGCCGCCATTATATAAAGATAGCGGTATGATAAATACATTCAGTCCAAATGCAAACATGACAGAGCCCGCAGTTGCGTAGCCCATACCAAACAGACGCTGCCTCTGCCGCTCACTTAAAGAATTAAAAAATGACATATTATTTTCCCCCACTAAAGCGATAAAGTTACCGATGTGTATATATTCTAGCACTTTGATTTCGGCAATACAAGACAAGATACTGCAAAATCTTATAATAGTTCATTATGAGTGTATAAATAGCCATTATAAGGGAAATCCCCGGCGTACGCCGCACATGGAGGTAGTCGGTCTGAGCAGTAATATATGTAACTGTTCTTGCCTGCATTACCTGTTACATATATGGAAAAATGCGCATAGTGAAAGAAAATAAAATGGTTTAATGTGGAAAAAAATCATGATATAATTATCTTATTTCATGGTTACTAAAGAGCGTGCCTAAAGAGCACTCCTAAAAAGATAAGAGGTGTACTTATGACTCAATGGTCACTGGCGGGGGAATTTTGGGCTTTTATAGTTATCGTAATTCTAATACTGTATTTTTATGAGAGGCGTCTGGCCGTAAATGCCAGGGACAAGCTGTACCGGAACTGCCTTTGGATGTCCATGCTCTGCATTGGCCTGAATGTGTCCAGTGTGGTGCTGCTTCAATATCCGGAACAAGTGCCGGGGTGGCTGAATATACTTTTGAACAGCGCTTACTTTCTGGCGGTTGTGGCTGCATGCTCGATGGTGGCGGCGTTTGTATTTATGATGATGATGGAGCATGTCTATGAAAAACACTGCCTGAGACGTGCATTTACGGGGCTCTTTGTTGTAAATATACTGTATGCGGCTGCTGTGTTGTGGAATATAAAGTCCGGCATCCTTTTTTATATTGACAGTGCTGGCATCTATCACAGGGGAAGGCTGAACGGGCTGGGCTACGCAGTGCTGGCAGTGGAAATTGGCATGATATATTTTTGTTACATAAAGAACCGTCCCAGCGTCAGCAAGTCGATGGTAAAGGTGATCTGTACGATCCCGCCGGTTACGGTTCTCTTATGCATGTTCCAGGCGCTCTTTCCTGAGATTATATTGAATGAGACCGCCATGGCGGTAGCCAATCTGGTTCTGTTTATCGGATTTCAGAACAGAGCAGTCAGAAGGGATTATCTGACTATGGTGGGCAACCGGGAGAGTTTTTATGAGAACCTTACGCTGAGGCTGGCCGGGAAACAGGAGTTCCAGCTGATTCTTCTGTCTCTGCGGCAGTATGATTTTGTAAATCAGAATTACGGGCATCAAAAAGGGGATGAGATTCTTTATACAATTGCGACCGGACTTGGCCGCCTGATACCGGGAGGAGAAGTATTCCGGTTTGGGAATGTGGATTTTGCTATGATTATTCCTCTGAAGTCGGCAGAAGAGGCCGCATCTAATTTCAAAACAGTAAAAAAACGGTGTGGGCAGACGTGGACCGTTGGAGATATACACGCTCACGTGCGCACCGTGTTTCTGTATCTGGAATATCGGGGAGAGCCGTGTACACCTTCGCAGATGATGGAGTATCTGGAATACGGTATTCGCAAAGCAAAAGAGAAGCCGGGAGCCTGTATTCATTTTACAGATGCGCTGCTGAAAGAATATGAAGAAGAAAAGCGGATTCTGGAGATCATGCAGCAGTCGGTGGAACAGAAGCGCTTTAAGGTATGGTACCAGCCGGTGTATCATCTTGGGGCGGGAGTCCGGTCCGCGGAGGCGCTTTTGAGGCTGGATGACTATGAGGGTAACCCGCTGCCGCCATCCAGGTTTATTCCAATCGCGGAGGAATCTGGGTTGATTGATGAGCTGAGCTGGATCGTTCTGGAGGAGGTGTGCTCGTTTCTGGAACAGAGCAATTCTAAACGGATAGAAAGCATATCTGTCAATCTGTCAATGCAGCAGTTTGCCGACATTGGGATATCTGAGCGGATTCAGGAATGTCTTAAACGTCACAGCCTGAGTCCGGATCAACTGAAAATAGAGGTGACAGAGAGGGTGCTTCTTCAGGATATGGGGTATATGAAGCATGTCATGCGGGATATGAACAGAGCAGGCATTGGGTTCTATCTGGATGATTTCGGTACCGGCTATTCTAACCTTTCCAGCGTGCTGGAGTTCCCGTTTGAGTGTGTAAAACTGGATAAGAGCCTGCTCAAAGAATTTCCTGGGAATCCGGATGCTGAGATGATGGTCAGGACTTTAACCGAACTTTTCCACAGCATCGGCAATCAAGTTGTTGTGGAGGGGGTTGAGGAGAAAACACAGGCGGAGCTGCTCGGGGTAATAGGAGCGGACCGGATACAGGGATATTATTACAGCAGGCCTTTGCCCCAGGATATATTTGCAAGGGAGTATAGTTGAAACTATTGTACTTCTTTCCAATAAACTACCAGATCGAACGGTTAATGTGAAATTTGAAAAAGGAGAAGGAAAAGTACTTTTGAATGAAATTTGAGTGAAGATTCCAGTGCAGTTGTAGGCTGAGGTGTGGCCATTTTTAACAGGATTACGATTATTTCTGGAAATAGATGATAATGATTGAACTGTGCGTGCACGATGGGGTATAATATAATTAACAATGAGGCGGTGTTATAATGTCAGAGATAAGGAGTTGATAATATGACAGACCACACGATTATTACCATTGGCAGACAGTTTGGGAGCGGCGGGCACGAAATTGGGAACCGCCTTGCAGAACGGCTGGATATTCCGCTTTATGACCACAACCTGATCCGGATGGCGGCTAAAGAGCTGAAGGTAAGCGATGAGGAGGCATCCCGTGTTGATGAAACTATACTGGGGAGGTTTTTATCCGCATATGTAGTCGGGACAGGAGATTATACGGCATTTATGAGCCAGGAAGCTTATGGTGTGCCTTTAAGCGACCGGATGTATGAGACGCAGACGGAGATCATTAAGAAGCTGGCGGCTCAGAGCTCCTGTATTTTTGTGGGCAGGTGTGCAGATTATGTGCTGGGAGATTATACGAATTGTATCAATATTTTTATTCATGCCTTTAAGGATGACAGAATACGCCGGGTCATGAATATCTATAAGCTGACTGAAAGACAGGCATGGGATAAGATCAAGAAAGTGGATAAGGAGCGCAGGCTTTATTATGAAGCGCATACCGGACGCGAATGGGGCAGCAGTGAGTCACATGAGATCCTGTTCAATGCCAGTCTGCTGGGAGTGGATGGAGTTGTGGACGCAATGGAAGCAATTTATAAAACCTGGGAAGGCAGAAAGTGATGAAAAAACATGGAAAGAAGATGATAGCGCCAGTCATTATAACGATTTTGCTGCTGCTGTATTTTATCGGGTTTGCGGCGGTGGTATTTATGCTGAGGCCCCCTCTAGCAGTATGCATTTTTGGCGCAGTCATACCTCTTGCACTGGCAGGAGTGGCGCTGGGAGTATGTATCCAGCGGATTAAAGAGATAAGGAGTGGAGAAGAAGATGATCTTAGTAAATACTGATTATATTACAGGAAAGAATTTTGAAATGCTGGGTCTTGTAAAGGGAAGTACGATCCAGTCAAAGAATGTGGGAAAAGATATAACACAGGGCTTTAAAACCCTGGTCGGCGGCGAGCTGAAGGCCTACAATGAGATGATGAATGACGCGCGGGCGCTGGCTACAAAGCGCATGACGGAAGAGGCGGAGAATCTGGGAGCCGATGCCATTATTAATATCCGCTATGCTTCCTCCGCAGTTATGGCCGGGGCTGCAGAAGTTATGGCCTACGGTACTGCAGTGAAGTTTACGGAACCGTAAGCAAGGCCTGTATTTTTAAGAAGAATCAGATATGCAGAGCAGGAGATTCTGTCTGATATGGCAGAGTCTCCTTTGCGTATACGCAGGGCTTATGAAGAGGGATACCGGAAAAGACAGAATTATAATAAGGGGATGGATCAATGGACAGAAGAAACTGGAAAAAGAGAATTCTGGCACTTATACTGCCGGCCTTTCTGATGCTTTTTGGATTTGCATCAGGTGCGCAGCAGGCCGACACGGTAAAGGCAGCAGGTGGGAATAACAGGCTGGAAGTGCATTTTATGGATGTGGGGCAGGGGGACGCCACACTGATTATGACGGACGGCCATGCCATGCTGATCGATGCAGGAAACAACGGTAAGGGTACGGCGGTTCAGAACTATCTGCAGAAACAGGGCATCAAGAAACTGGATTATGTGATCGGTACACATCCGGATGCCGATCATATCGGGGGGCTTGACGTTATCATATACAAATTTGACTGCGGAAAGGTTCTGCTCCCGGATTACCAGAAGAATACGAAAACCTATGACGAAGTAGAAGACACTTTAAAAGCTAAAAGCTATCGGGCGGCGCATCCGGCAGCAGGGGATACTTATCAGTTAGGAGACGCGGTATTTACCGTAACCGCGCCGGCTGATAAAAAATTTGACAACGCCAACGATTATTCGATTGCAGTACGGCTTGAGTACGGAAAGAATGCATTCTTGTTTGTGGGTGATGCAGAGGAGGATTCCGAGAATGAGATGTTGAAAAGTAAGCAGGATATCAGCGCCGATGTGTATAAGGTGAGCCATCATGGGAGTAAAACGGGAACATCCGAAGAATTTCTGGAGAAAGTAGATCCCAAATATGCCGTGATCAGCTGCGGGGAAGACAATTCCTACGGGCATCCCCACGCAGAGGTTCTGAATCTGCTGCGCCGGGAAGGCGTCCAGGTATTCCGTACAGACGAGCAGGGTACCATTGTGGCTGTTTCCGACGGCAGGAAAATCACCTGGAACATGTCCCCGGATGATAGCTGGAAGGCCGGTGAACCAAAGGGAACCGCCGGCGATCAGGACAGCGGTGGTTCGGGCGCTGTACAGAAAGCAGAGAAAAAGGCGGCAGGGCCCAGGAGTGTGGATGGATATATTTTAAATACCAGTACAAAGAAAATCCATCGGCCTTCCTGCAGCAGCGTAAAAAAGATGGCGGAAAAAAATAAAAAAGAGACGGACAAAGAGATAGAGGAACTGAAAAAGGACGGGTATAGTCCGTGTAAAAAATGTCTGTAACCACAGAATAGGATTAGGGGGACGCCAGGCGGACTGTAAGGTCTTACTGTCTGAAGGGATATCTCCTGCGGTTGTCCGCCCTGTAGAGCGGCTTGGTATTGTTGGGAGTGCCGGTATGGGGGCATTGGAGTACTATCCGGAATTAATGCAGCTGGATGCTGCGCAGCAATTAAATTTTGACAGGATGTCTCAGGAATGTGAAAAGATTTTGAAAGAAGAAGAGAGTAATGAACTGGATACATTATTTAAATTAGGCGGATCATCAGGCGGAGCAAGGCCAAAGGCATTAGTTTCCGTGGACGGTGCTTCATGGATCGTGAAGTTCCCTTCTTTATATGACCGCAGGACAATAGGGGAAGAGGAATATTGTTATATGAAGTGTGCCGGAAAATGCGGAATAGATGTACCGGAAGTGAGATTATTTCCATCAGAGTACGGTATAAGGGGTATTTTGCAGTAAAGCGCTTTGACAGGGGAAGCAGGGGCAAAGTGCACATGATTACGGTAAGCGGGTTGCTGGAAACTTCCCATAGAATCCCCAATCTGGATTACAGGGATTTGATGAAATTAACATATATTTTGACAAAAGATAATCGCCAGCTGGAAGAGATGTATCGAAGAATGTGCTTTAATGTCTATGCACATAACCGGGACGACCACGCAAAGAACTTCTCATTTTTATATGATGAAGAGAACAGCAGATGGATACTTTCTCCGGCGTATGACTTAACTTACAGTAATTCTATTGTCGGAGAACATGCAACCTGTGTAAGCGGGAATGGAAAGAATCCAGGAGTAAAAGAGCTTGTCGGGACAGGGACGGCGGCAGGAATTGCGCAAAGCAGAGCGATGAGGATCGCAGGAGAAGTGGAAGAGATTGTGGCATATGAATTAAGGGGAATTCTGGATTCATATTCGTAGGCGGGGCGTATAAAATGTAAATGATGTGTGCAGGAGTGTATTTGTAACAGTTTAGGCCTGCTTGAACTGTTACGTGTATTTCATGAAATGTAAGCAGAGCCTATTCGTAGTTTGGGGCAGTGTGCCGATTACTATGGATAGGCTCTTTTTATTTTATAGGGAAGTTTGCCTATCAGATAAAAATGCTCTCCCGGCGGGATGTGCACTGTGGCGTAAGAGGCAGGTGCCGCTATGCGGCCGCCGCAGGCGCGAGTTTCGCAGGCAAAAACTTATTTTTGTGCAATTTGTATAAAGTTTTTTGGGTTTTTGGAAAAATGATAAGAAAATGAAAGAAAAATATCATGTTTTGTGCGGATATGTTGATTTTTTTGATTAACTAGTGAATATAAAATAGAAATATCTTATTAAGATTTTATACTCATCAGAGCGGTTATTAATTTTAAGACGTAATAGGAGACGGCGAAAATAAGATCCGTATCAGATGAAAAGCAAAGAAAGGGGGCATGAAGCATGCACAGTCTGAAATTCATCAACTGGTATGAAACGTTTCTGGGCGAGGATGGCCCGAAGGTTTATGCGGAGACTGTTTTGGACAAGCGGGAGATGAGAACGGTTCATATGTTTCAGATTTCAGGCAGCGAGATTACGGTTGAAGATGCTATTTTACAAAAGGATGATAAGGTTGAGGTCATCCGCCGTGTTCGTTCAAATGGAAAAGCAGATACAGGAATTGAAAAAAACGGGATTGCATTCGGTATGGAGATTCTGCTCGGGGAGGGAAAACAGTTACGATACGGCATTCCTTCCTGCCGGTATTCTTCGGGACAGGCGGGGAAACATACCTATATGGAGGAACGGCTGACGGCACCGGTCATTATGGCATATGATGAAAGTGCCAGGACAGCAGTATCTGTGGCCAGGACCAGGCCGCCTGCGGATACGGGAAAGGAAGAACGAAAGACAGGAGACTCCCGCTATCTGCACGAGACGGAGGTGGGATCTCTTGGATATGAATGTCAGGAAGGCAGGGAAAATATCCTGTGTGCCCGCTGGCCATATGAGGAGATGGAAAAGAGTGTGGCGCTGGATGCCAAGGGGACCCCTGTTCAGGCCTTTTACCCTATAACCGGGAATGCCTGGGAGATGGAGCTGCATTATGAACTCCAGCAAACCTGTGACAGAACATTTACTGACGGTTTGTATCACGTTTTTAAGGGGCTGGCAGAGCACTTTGAAACTGAAGGACACCGTACAGTCAGCCTTCCGTTTACTTTGGAGGAAGAAATTATCTGCCGTGAGACAAGCCTCATGCGGAGCTACCGGGAATTTGGAGATGACGGGGCGGGATTTTTCTTTCATTTTGATCCGCGCAAGGGGTACGGTTCCGAACCGTCCGGTTTTGGAACCTCTTTCAATACAATACCCCACAGCACGTATGTACACATTCTGGAATACGGTTTTACCGGCCGGCAGAATCATACGGCGCTGATCCTGGCCAGAGATAAAGGCGGTGAATGGATCGAAAAGGGGGAGAAAGTAGTGGACTTTTTCCTGAAGCACTGCATGAAGGAGAACGGATGGGTGTATTCACTTTATGACCTGGAACGGGAGGAGCCTTTCTTTTCCTTTGGGGATCTGGATGCTCCAAAGCTTCATTATATGGATTACCGGGGAGCAAAAGGGAACTATCTCAGAACAATGACGGAACCGGTAAATGATGTACTGGAATACTGCAAATGGTATCGGGAACAGGGGCGTGTTAAGCAACAATGGCTGGAGGCTGTCATGCGCTACGCAGACCTGCTGGTCTCTCTGCAGAATGAGGACGGTTCCTGGTACCGGGCGTACGAACCGGACGGTACTCCTGTTTTTATGCTGGAGGAACCGTGGATGACAGAGCAGGAAAGAGAACGGGGCCGAAAAGCCGCGTCAGCCATTCCGATCGTGTTTCTTTGTAATCTGGCAGAATATCTGTCCGAAGGGGAGTTCAGTACAGATGCTGCGAATACAGAGCCGGCCGGTTCGAAACGATCCGTCTATCTGCGCGCCGCAGTGAGGGCCGGTGAATATGTCCTTTCCAGGGGATGCAGGGAAGAACTCTTTCAGGGAGGCACGCTGGATAATCCCAATGTGGTGGATAAAGAGGCGGCACAATATGCGATGGCCGGATGCTGGCGCTTATATGAACAAACCGGTGAGAAACGGTTTCTGGATGGTGCGGTGACGGCCGGGAAACAGTTCGTGACATGGAATTATATCTGGAATGCACCGGTGAAAGCGGGAACAGTTCTTGCTGAAAAAAAGTTCCGGACAAAGGGAATGGGAGCCATCAATTCCATCTGGTGCGGAGGCGTGGTCGATATCTACTCCCTGTTCCATATCCGGGAGCTGTATCTGACGGGCCGGGAGACAGGGGATGAATTTATGATCCGGATGGCCGACTGGATCAGCACGGCCGCACATCAAATCATGTCCTGGCCGGGAGACCGGATGGGATTCGCAGATATCGGGATGCAGCCGGAAGGATTCGGCATATGCCCCCAGGGAATGGATGAGGGAATGATACAAAAAGGAGATATCTGGGGAACACTCGGATGGATTTATTCCGCCGGAATAGACGGCGTGGATAGATATATAAGAGAACTGCCTCAGGCAGAATAAAAGGAGGAAAAATGATGAAGAAAAAAGTATTGAGTTTGATGCTGGCGGCAGCTATGACAGTTACCATGCTGGCAGGGTGCGGTTCATCCAAACAGGAAGAGCAGAAGAAAACAGAAAAGTCTGATTCAGGAGCTGTTGTCCTGAATATGTACCACAGCTGGAGTACTGACTCTGAAAGGGGTGCAGCACTGGATAAGCTGATTCAGGAGTTCAACGAAGAGAATAAGGGAAAGATCGAGGTGGAAGTGACCGTAAATCCGGATTTTCCGGCATATCAGGAAAAAGTAAAGACCATGATCTCCACAGATACAACGCCGGATATCTTCCATTATAATTTTAACCCGAACGATCTGTCCAGGCAGGAATCCGGCAAGCTGATGGATTTTTCAAAGTATATGGATGATGAGTGGGCGGAAAGATTCGGTGAAGGGGATCTTGAGACACTGACCGTGAACGGGGAAATCTCATCCATTCCATTTGAAAAGGCGGGAGCAGTTTTTTATTACAACAAAGAACTTTTTGCGCAGGCAGGAATCGAAGAATTCCCTGACACGTGGGACGGACTTCTGGATGCATGCGCAGCATTAAAAGAGAAGGGAATCACTCCATTTTCCCTGTATACGGCGGACGATGCCTGGTATACATGTAATTTATTCACTTATCTTGCGGCAAGTTATGCAGGAACAGAGACGCTGAATGAGGGCGGAAGCATTGACACTCCGGAAATGAAACAGGCGGCGGAAATGCTAAGAAAATTCTGGGATTATACGACAGGGGATGCAATCGGGGCCAATTACTCCGTAGCCATGAATAATTTTGCTTCCGGCAAGACAGCCATTGCTATTGATGGACCGTGGCTGATCGGCTCCCTTTCAGAAATACAGGATAAAATCGGAATTGCGAAGGCGCCTACATTTGGCGATGGAAAAGTGGCTGAGAATTATCTCGTGACGGACGCACAGACACCGTGGGCAGCAGCTAAGACAGATGATCCGGAAAAAGAAGAGGCCATCGTTGCATTTATGAAATATATCACCTCTGAAGAAAGCGTGAAACAGCTGACACTGGAAGGTGCAGTTTTCCTTTCACCGAAGCTGAATATGGAAGACCCGGATGTAAAGAATACAGAAGGGCTTCTTGGAGAATATCTTGCCCTGAATTCTGTGGTAGAGGGAAGTACAGTTAATATCCAGAGAAACCTGACGACTACGGCAAATACAAAACTTCCGTCTCTTCTGGAAAGCCTTGCACTGGACAGTGTAACTCCGGATGAATTCATAGAGCAGCTGTCCAAAGAAAATCAATAGAAAAAGAAAGGGGCGGACGAACGATGAAAAGACGGCAGACCGTATTATATATGGCGCCTGCAGTGATTCTGATAGTTGCTTTCTTTTTGGGGCCGCTTTGTTATCTGGGATATGTAAGCTTTTTCGAGTGGAACGGCCTTGGGCCAAAGACATTTGTAGGAATAGATAACTTCCGATATGTATTCTCAGATCCGGTTTTCAGGATGGCGTTTAAAAATACTGTTATCTGGCTTCTGTCAGCCCTTTTTTTACACATTCCCTTCGGGCTGCTTCTGGCGCTGCTTTTAAATAAGCAGCCCAGGGGATGGAAATTTCTGCGGGTGATGTATTTTATTCCCAATGTAATTTCAACGACGGCAGTTGCCTTTCTGTGGTATTTTATCTATCATGTTGATGTGGGACTCTTAAACAGTGTGCTGAAAAGCCTTGGGCTGGGAAAGCTGGCACATGCATGGCTGAATGATCCGGGAACCGCACTGATCTGTAATCAGGTTCCGTTTATTTTCTATGTAGGGCTGACAATGATTATATTCCTGACCCAGTTGTCTACCGTGCCGAAGGAACTGAAAGAGGCTGCCATGGTGGACGGCGCCACAGGATTTCAGATTGATATTCATGTATATCTGCCAATGATGAAACCGGCAGTCATTACGAATATTATGCTGAACCTGGCATTTTGCCTCAGGACATTCGAGTATCCGTTTCTGATGACGGGCGGCGGGCCGGCTAACAGTACAACGAATCTTTCTTTATATATTTACAGGGAGATGGTCGGATCCAACAGGTATGGGATATCTATGGTAGCAGGACTGATTACCGTACTGCTTGGTTTTGGGATTATGCTGCTGGTTAATGTGCTTCAAAGAGAAAGGAGGAGCCGTCATGAATAGCAGGAGAACACCGGGGCGCACAGTGATGTACATATTTCTTGCTGTGGTGCTTGTCTTTATGCTGGTACCGTTTTTATGGCTGCTGGTTTCTTCCTTCCGGCCCAACGCGGATCTGTTCAACGAACCGTTTGCGGTGCCGCAACATCTTTCGCTGGAGAACTTCAGGGCAGTGATGGAAAGCCATCCGATGGTATTATACTTTTTCAATACGGTGGGAGTGGCAGCCCTGGCAACGGTTATTTCGATCCTGTCAGCCACTTTGGCATCCTACGCCATGCTGTACAGATTCAGCAGCAGAAAAATCCTGACCGTACTTTTTTCCATGTGCCTGTTTATTCCAACCAATGCATTTCTGGTTCCGTATTATGTCATGATCAATAAAATCGGACTTTATGATAACATTCTTGGCATAGCGCTGGTGTATGCGGGCGTGAACCTGCCAATGAGCCTGATGGTTATACGGGGGTATATGGAGACGATTCCCGGAGAGCTTCTGGAATCGGCAAAGATAGACGGCGCAACTGCGGGACAGGCCTTTCGGAGGATTATACTGCCGGTTTCGAAACCCGGCATTGTTACGGCATGTGTATTTATCGTCATCAATTCATGGAATGAACTGCTCTTTGCAAATCTTTTGAACCAGAGCGACTCTTCCAGAACGATCCAGGTGGCGATCCGATCCTTTTTAACAACCTTTGAGGCCAATTATGCCTATGCGTTTGCTGCGATGGTGATTTCCATACTTCCTACCATTGTGATCTATGCAATGCTGACTGACAAGATTATAGGGGGGATGACAGCCGGCGCCGTGAAAGGCTAGGCGCGTCCAGAAAAGGGCGGTTGGTTTAGTGGGTGGAAATCCCATACGGCAAGGTGTAGCGAGCCACCGTTAGCGAG
>NZ_WKZK01000018.1:0-68871 GCF_009680135.1 Eubacterium sp. BIOML-A2 | reverse complement strand
TTGCATCCAAACGGTAGTTAAGAGCTCATTCCCCAGAGGGGCCCTCGTACGGTAGCAACGGATGGAACAGAATTGGTAATTCGTTTATATAAGTATAAGTGTTAGATCGCCTTGTTACCCGTAAATATACTGGATTTAAAAATAGGAACGAGTCTTTGCCTACCGGTCGGATGAACCAGCCAAGCGGACTGTAAGCGGCAAGCCCTCCGGCCTCCCTGTCATAAAGCTGGCTCATCCAATCGGCAGGAAAGCTCGCCAACCGGGTGGGATCCCCGACCAGGGCAGCGGATGTGGATTGGCTATGCGTATTTTTTCATCTTCAAGATGTGTATTGAATTATTTTGATACTGGAACCGTATCCCATTGCTTATGTACACCTACTGGATATATATAAGTCCCGCCAATTCAATACCATACGCTGCCCCCGTTTGAGGCCCCACCTTAGGAACGAGTCCTTTTCCTGCCGGTTGGATGCGCCAGCTCCAAGAAGGGATAGCTGAAAGCCTCCCGGAAAACATCCATGTCCTTTCAAAAACGCTCAAAGCGGACCTTAGAAATTCTTGGTGGGAAACAGCCCGGAAAATGGAGAGATTTTTGGATTCCGAATCCAAAAATCAGCTGACCCAGCGCGAGAAATCATCGGATTTCTCGTGATGTGTCAGTGGTGCTCCATTTTCAGGGCTGTTTCCCGCCTAGAATTTCTTAGGTCCGCGGCCGCGTTTTTGAAAGAACATGGATGTTCTCCGGGAGGTTTTCGGCTATCCCTTTATGGAGCGTCCCCCATCCGCGCCGAGACTAAAGCTCGTCGCTAAATCCCGATTTTATAAAGGCCTCACGTGAAAGTATGTTATCTATATAACATCTTTACCAATTTAACAGTTAATGAAAGAGTGCATCGCTCCATTGAAAACAGAATAGGCTTTGCACTCTTTTTTTTTGTGATTAGTATCTTTTATAAATATCACCGCGATTACCTACGTCAACGATGCAGATTTTATATATACCGTTGTCTATTGTATAGATAACTCTGTAATCGCCTACGCGTATTCGATAAAATCCTTTGTGTCCCGACAGAGCTTTTACATCCCCATTTGGCAGATTATATATTGCTTTATAGATTAATTCCCTTTTATCTTTTTGTTGCTTTAGAATAAACTTTTGGGCTTTTTTGTCAATATCAATTTTGTAAGTCATCAATCGATATCCCCGCCTCTCTTAAAGCATCCTCAAAAGGGATTGTCTCATGATCGTCGGCTTTTATATACTGCTCTGCTAAACGCTCACAAAACATCTCATCCTCTATATCATCGTCAATTTGTATACCTTTTAATATATAGAGTATTTTACTGACTTTGTAATCTGGTAAAGCGTCTATGATCTGTTTTGCCATGTCTTTGTCACTCATGCTATCACATCCTTTTTTTGATATACATAATATTATTACTATATGTATTATAACATATATGAGAATGTAAAGTCTATTCAAAGATCAATGTACTTTTTGGTGGATATGCGTGAATAAGATGGAATTATTATAGAGGAAACGGAGAAATTAAAAAACATCTTGATTTTGTAAATGAAACGCTGTATAATAATTTTTGTGATGCAGATATAGTTCATTGGTAGAATGCCAGCTTCCCAAGCTGGAGAGGCGGGTTCGATTCCCGTTATCTGCTTTTTTATTAACTGGCAAACTTTAATACAATTACGTGGCAGCAAAAACGGTGCATTTCCTTTTGAAAAGGTGTGTGCTGTTTTTTTCTATTCAATGCAACCGGCAAAATTGTCTTTTCTTCCTTTTCCTGCCCCATACTCTACTCGTCAAACTCCAATACAGCCACATGGAACCGCGGAGTCTCTTTTATCTCCACGACTGTTCCTGTTCTTGTCTTCAATCGTTCCGCATTTTTGAAGTTTCCGCTCATGCCGAGTGCGTGTTCGATTGTATAAAAATAAGATGTTGGAAGCTTTCCCTCCGTTACCTCGAGGGTCTGGCCTATACGAAATGCCTCTATGTTTTCAATCGTGAATTCCATGGTTCTCATTACTTATCCTTCTTTCTATAACTCCATTTTTTTCTCCAGCTCTTCCCGGAACTTCTTCACCTTTCCCGGATCGCTTCCACCGGAATTGATCCCGATTACAATTTCATCTTTCTGGATCACCGACGGGAAATAAAAATCGCAGAGACTCCTGTCGTCTGCTACGCTGAGCAGTATTCTTCTGCCGCAGGAACGCTCAAGTTCTCTGCATTCCCTGGCAATATTGTGATTCAGCACACTGTCATTGGTTGCAGCAAGGACCAGGTCGGCGCCACTGATATCGCCGGCTTTGTACATGCGGCGTTCGCAGCGGATCTTCTGCTCTGCCGCAAGGTTTTCCATAGCTTCAGATAATTCTGGCGCTATGACTGTTATGTCCGACGCAAAACGGGTGAGCACTGCAGCCCGCCTGGCCGCAATTTTTCCCCCGCCTGCAATGATGATCTTTTTCTCTGACAGATCCACAAATAATGGGAAATATGCTTTTTCCATTTTTACCCCCACCTGCACGCTGCGGTGCGCACTTATTTCAATTATTGAATATACCGTTTTATTCTAACCAACTGTCAGTCCAGCATATACAGCAGTGCATTGCATATACATGCTGCGATGTTGCTTCCGCCCTTTCTGCCCCTGGCTACAATGGACGGAGTTTCCTCCAGCGCAAGTATCAGTTCTTTGGACTGCACTACGTTCACGAACCCGACCGGCACTGCAATGATCAGCTCCGGATTCAGCCTCTTTTCCTGAACCATCTCATAAAGATGTACCAGCGCAGTGGGAGCATTGCCTATGGCAAAAATCAGCTTTTCATCGAGAGCTGCGGCTTTTTCCATACTTGCCGTAGCTCGGGTAGTGCCATTCTCCTTTGCAGACCTTGCAACATCCTCATCTGCCATAAAGCAGTAGACTTTCCCCCCATATTTTTCCAGTCTCTTTTTATTGATTCCCGCTTTTCCCATCTGGGTATCTGTAACGATGGATGCCCCATTTTTCAAGGCTTCCAGCGCACGATCCACGGCGCCGTCCGAAAATACCAGATTCTTTGCGTAATCAAAATCTGCACTTGTATGGATACATCGCTTTACAATCTGTTCCGTTCCCGGAATCAAGGGTGTATCTCCCAGCTCTTCCGTTATAATTTCAAAACTTCTTGCCTCAATTTCTCCGGGCAGTACCTTTTCCAGATTTATATGATTCATGCCTGTTTATCTCCTTTCAGCGGAACTCCGATCCCACATATGACCCGGTCTACTCTGGATGCCAGTGCAGCCAGTTCCGTGCAGATGCGTCCCGTTTTTTCTCTGTATTCTCTTTCAAATGCATCGACGGGGACCAGACCGTATCCGATCTCCCGTGACACAACTACCAGCCCCGGGCTGCGCTCTGCGATGGAATGTACCAGACCGTCCAGATTGTCCCCTTTTTTCATTCTTCTTTTTATATACTCTTCAAAATGGAAAATACCGCCGCAAGTGTACAGCGCCTCCTCAGGGCAGTCTGCACCGTCCGCCCATTGTATGTTTCCATAGGTCTGCTCTGCAAATTTACGTTTTCCCTGAAAAGCTCCGCCAATCACCATTTTTAAGGATACGGAGGACGTATTCTTCTGCTTTTTGGTTCCTTTCTGCATGACATTTTCCTCCTGTTCCCTGCGGGCCGGATTCTGTCCTTTTACAAAGACTGGCATCCCATACACTACTTCCACCACTCCATCTGCTGTTGCTGCCATTCCCCGGTTAATCTCCGCAAGCATTTTCTTATACAGTGCCATCTCGCTGGTATCCTCAGTTGATTCCGAACAAATTTCATTTGTCACTACAACCAGATGACGGCAGCGATTCTTCAACATTTCAATTCCTGCAAGCACACTTGCCACCGCATCATTACCGGCTCCTCCAGGTTCATACATCTCGTTCGCCACCAGATTAGACATGCATTCGAGCAGGACGCAGGGCTTTCCCTGACTTTTCAAAGAATCTGAAGCATCTTCATACAGCTGCCCTCCTTTTTCGGTCAGCGCACCCAGCCCCGTATAGCACTCTATTGTGGAAAATCCTTTGTACATGCGCATGTCACGGTGGCGCCGAATCTTGCTCCTGGTTTCCTCCCCGTAAGGAACCATCGTCGCAATATAGAGCAGGCTGCCTGCGGGGTGATCTGACCCGGGCACGTGATAATTCCGGCAGATCAAATCTTCTGCAAAGGCCGACTTTCCGCTGCCGCTGCCTCCTGTTACTACATAAAACATCCCCCTCCCCCTTTCCTGCACTGTCTTGTAAAAGTTCAGGCAGACCTGAACTTTTACGATGTATCACTTTTCTACTGTATGAACTGTTTATACTTTCTTGATTCTTCTTATTTCTCAATATCTGCATACCGGTATTCCAATGCCCCCGTAGCCGGAATCTGTGTCACCCCGGTGATCTCCGGGCGGATAAGATTACAGCTCTTCATGGAAAACAACGGGATGATATAGAACTCTTCTCCTACTGCCAGCTGCTCTGCTTCATGCATCAGAGACGCCCGCTTCTGAGGATCTGTCTCCGTGTCGGACTGTGCAACCAGACTGTCATATCTTTCATCCTGAATGCCGCTGCAGTTATAGGTTCCGTTAGAAAGCAGCATGGACAGATACGTATAGGGATCCGCAAAATCCGCTGTCCAGTTCATTCTGCACAGGTCAAAATTGCCCGCACGGCGTTCTGTATAGTTTACCTGCAATTCCTGGGCATTGAGTTCAATATCAATGTTCAGGTTCTTTTTCAGCTGCTCTTTGAAAACCTGGGCCGTATCGGAATCCATTTCCAGTGACGGATAGTTATAAGTCAGCGTCGGAAATCCCTCTCCATCCGGGTACCCGGCCTCTGCCAGCAGTTTCCTGGCCTCTTCCACATTTTCTTCGAAGGGAGGTTCTGCACCGTCCACAAAATATTCACCGGTGGTTTTATCCTTCATATACTTTGCGATAAAATTCACGGTAGGCTCTGTGTCTTCGCCCACGATCTGGCAGAGCTCCTCCCGGTTAATGGCGAGATTGATCGCCTTTCTCACCCGCACATCGTCCAGCGGCTTTACATTCAGGTTCGGGTAGATATACCTGGTGGCAATCGTATCGGTAATCACCAGATCATCTTTTCCATCATACAGTTCCATAACAGAGGACTGGAGGGACGGGGCAACGTCTACCTCGCCGGTCTCATACGCATTTGCCATTGACTGCGTGTCATCGAAGAAACGGTAGGTGATTTTATCCAGCTTCACCTGTTCTGCATTCCAATATTTGGGATTCTTTTCCAGGACAAAATACTGCTCCGGCACATATTCTGTGAGATAAAACGGGCCGTTGGATACGCTGGTTGCCGGACTCTTGTCCCACCCGCTGTCCACTGAATCCGCATATTTCGTGCAGGACGGCGTATAGACCGGAAGCCGCAGCAAATCCAAAAAGTATACACAGGGCTTCTCCAGTGTAAAGATCAGGGTATTGTCATCCGGAGTTTCCACTCCCAGGCTGTCCACGTCCGCTTCTCCGTTGTAAATGGCTTCTGCATTTTTTATAGGGAACAGGTAATTGGCATATCCATTACCGCTTTTCGGATCCAGAGATCTGACCATCGTGTTCAGAAAATCCGCAGATGTCACCGGGGTTCCGTCAGACCAGGACGCTTCTTTGCGCAGGTGGAAGGTCCAGACCGTGGAATCGTCGTTGACCTCGTAGGATTCTGCCGCCCGGTATTCAATCTCGCCCTGGGCATTATAGGTCAGCAGCTCGTCCAGTGCGGACACGGAATATGCCAGATAAGTCAGAGCAATCATCCCCGCCGGATCCAGTCCCCCAGTCTCACTGTTCGTAGCCACCACGATTTCCTTACTTTCTTTTGCTTTCTCAGGTTCCTCCTTGCTGCCACATCCGCTCAGTACAAATGTGGCTAGTAAAGACAGGGACACAATAACACTCAGTATTTTTTTCATGCTTTTCTCCTTATATTTGTGAAGTCATCTTGTAATCACCGCTTCTTCTTCCCGTATATTCCACCGAATACAGGAAACAGGCTACCTTCCTGTCACCAAAACAGTACGTTTTTGGCCGGCCTGTATGGCAGCACTCCATCGCATATCCGCAGCGAGGTGCAAACGGGCAGCCTCCTGCACTCTCTGCCTTCTGTCCTGGTTCTCCTGCTGCCGCCATCCCCCGGCGCTTCCTGGCTGTCCGCGGATCTGGGGTCAGTATCGCCGACAGAAGAGCTTTCGTGTAAGGATGCCAGGGATCTTCGTAGATGGATTGTGTCGCCCCGGATTCCACAATACTTCCGGCGTACATAACCCCTATCCTCTGGCTGATTCTTTTTACCACGTTCAAATCATGGGATATAAACAGATAGGAAACCTGGGTTTCTCTCTGAATCTTTTCCAGCAGTTCCAGTATCCGTTCCTGAATCGAAACATCCAGCGCCGAAACCGGCTCATCGCAGACGATCAGCTCAGGTCTTAGCATCAATGCCCTTGCGATCCCGATTCGCTGACGCTGTCCCCCGGAAAAAGCCCGCGGATATTTTCCTGCGTCATCCGGATTCAGCCCGGCCAGTTCCATGATATCCGCTACCTTTTCTTTTCTCTCATCCGGAGGATCCGCCGTGTTCAAAAGCAGCGGTTCCTCCAGTGTCTCCCGGACTGTCATCCTTGGATTCAGCGACGCATAAGGATCTTGAAACACCATCTGGATCTGGCGGCACATCCCCTCCAGCTCTTTTCCCCGGTAAATTACCTTGCCCTCCGAAGGAGCATGTACCCCGGTTATCATTTTAGCGACCGTTGTTTTCCCGCACCCGCTCTCTCCGACTAGGCCGTAGGTCTCTCCCTTATCAATCTCAAAGGAGACGTCGCGCACGGCCTCTGGCTGATTCCCTTTTACCTGTCCTCCCCCTCCGGAATAGGATTTCGTCACATGCTTCAGTGTGAGCAGCGGCTCGGAGGATATTTTTTTCTTTGTCAAAGCGCTGAGGCCGTTGGCCCGCTCAATGAGCAGACGTGTGTATTCTTCCCGGGGATCATAAAAGATTTCCTCTACGGTACCCTCCTCTACCATTTTTCCGTTCTTCATAACCAGAACACGGCGGCACACCGATGCGATTACGCCAAGATCATGGCTCACCAGCAGAACCGCGGTCTCCGTCTCCTCGGCGATCCGGGCCAGCAGTTTAAGAATCTGCCCCTGAACCGTCACATCCAGCGCCGTGGTAGGCTCATCGGCTATCAGAAGCTTCGGAGCACATGCCAGTGCTATGGCGATAGCCGCCCGTTGGCGCATCCCCCCTGACATCTCGAAAGGATACTTATCCAGGCACTCTCTCGGCCGCCGCAGCCCTGCCATATCCAGCAGTTCCTCGGCTCTTTGCTTCGCCTGCGCACGGGTACAGCTTTTATTGTGCGCGCGCAACGCTTCTGTGATCTGCCTTCCGATCTTTACCGTGGGATTCAGATAGGACAGCGGATCCTGGAACACCATAGCAATCTGGCTGCCGCGGATCTGCTGCATCTTTTTCTCATAGGCTTTTTGTTCCTGTTTCCTGGGCCTGCCTTCCCGGTAAGGAGGAGGCGCGATCTCTTCCCCGTTCAGGAGCATTTTTTGGCACATCACCTCTGCGCGCTCGGGAAGCAGCCCCAGAACTGCCTGCATAGCCGTACTCTTCCCCGAGCCCGACTCTCCGACAATCCCCACGATCTCTCCCGGGCCGATCTCAAAGCTGAGACTGCTCACGGCCTCGCCATTTGCATGTCTATCATGAAATTGTACGCTCAAATCCTGTACACTCAATACATTCATTTGCAGTTAACCTTCCTCTTCCAGGCGGGACGCTCTCTCAAGCCCTGCCCCGATCAAATTTACAGATAATATCAAAATACACAGCACCGCAATCGGATAAAACATCTGGGACGGATAGACCTGCATCTGGCTCCTGGCATCCTGTATTAATGTGCCCAGGCTCGCTACCGGCGCAGCTATGCCCACGCCCACAAAGCTGAGGAACGCCTCCGTAAATATCGCCTTCGGTATCTGAAAAGTGATGTTCACGATCACCGGCCCTGCCGCATTCGGCAGCAAATGCTTCCTCAGAACTCTTACGGTTCCAGCTCCCGCCATCCTGGCCGCAACACAGAATTCCCGTTCTTTCAGCCGCATGACCTCGCCTCGAACAATCCGGGCCAGGTCAATCCAGCCGGATATGCAGATGCCGAGCAGGATACTGCCCACATTTGCTCCCAGAACAAGCATAATGAGTATGACATACAATAGGGAGGGGATGGCGTCAATGATATCTGCAAGCCTCATCATGAGCATGTCCGTTTTCTGACCTGCATATCCGGCGATGCTCCCGTAGAGGATACCGATTACACCGCAGAACAGAGCGCTGCCAGCCCCCACAAGCAGGCTGATTCTGGTGCCGTACCACACTCTGACGAAGAGATCCCTGCCGAATTTGTCTGTCCCAAAGAGATGCTGCAGGGACGAACCGGCGTTTTGAATCTCCACATTCTGTGTTTCATAGGAATAGGGTGACAGCGCAGGTACCAGAAGAGCCAGCAGAATAAGAGCAGCCAGCAGAATACCGCCTGTCAGCACATAGGGATTTAACTTTTTTTTGAAACCTGCAGGAGAATTGTCCGGCTGACAGACACTTAAGGACTGTCTCTGGTAAATCGTCTTTTTCATCGGCAGGCCCTCCTTACACGTGGATCCAGCCATGCACACAGCAGATCCGTAAGCAGATTGATGCCGATCACCACGATTCCCATAAATACGGTCAGACCCATGATCAGCGTGTAATCCCGGTTTCCTATGGAATTCACGAATTCCCGTCCCAGTCCCGGTATGGTAAATATACTCTCAACCACAAAGCTTCCGGTCAGCAAAAATGCCGCTGCAGGACCGATATAATTCAACACCGGAATCCAGGCGTTTTTCAATATATGGGTAAGCGCCGTCCTGCCCGGCTTCAAACCTTTCGCCCTGGCCAGCACGACATAGTCCTTCTGCATCTCCTCCCGGAATGTATTCTGCATCATCCGGGCAATAACCGCCGTCGGATATACTGCCAGCGAGATCACAGGCAGTATATAATTCTCCGGGCCGGTCAGGCCTGCAATAGGAAGGAGTTTCAGCTTCACCCCGAAGAAAAACATCAGAAGCAGGGCTATGACAAAGTTGGGGATACCGGTTCCAAGTATGGCCCCCAGGAATATTCCTCCTTTCACGGCCTTTCTGTCCGAAGATGCCTGCCAGATGCCAAGCAGTGTTCCGAACACCACAGCCGCCAGGATTGCCAGACCTCCAAGGGCCGCTGTCATAGGCCAGGCACGGCGGATCACTTCCACCACAGTCACTCCCGGCTTCTTATAGGAGACACCCAGGTCTCCCTGAAGAAGATTGCCCAGATACAGCCTGTACTGTTCCGTCATGGGCTTGTCCAGACCGTACTCCTCCTCCATGGATTTCAGAACATCACCGGACACATTTCCGCTTTGAAACGGGCTTCCCGGCATCAGGCGGGTCAGAAAAAACGCGGCTGTTACCAGTACGAAAAGAGAAAGGATACCGATAAATATCCGTTTGCCTGTATATTTCAGCATTTGAACTTCCTCCTTTCGTACTGTGCGTTACTATGCACGGCCTATAGGCCGTGCATAGTAACGGCATCTGGCTCATTTAAAGTCGCCTGTGGCGAGGAGCCAGATGCCCGGCTCCATCACTTTATTGGCTCGGATGCCGTGCAACGTGGTGCACGGCCCCGTGAATAGTAACTACTGTGCTTCCGGGTTTACAACTCTTTCGAAGCCAATTCTTCTATCAGCAGATCTGTCAGGCTGTCTATGGAAGCCTTCTCGGAAACCCGGATCTGCATGTGGTATTTTGCTGCCTCGGCTGCGGTCTGTTCTCCAATACAGACTGCCAGTAAACTGCTGTAGTCCTTAAGCTTCATGGCATTTACAAAACCGCGGACCGTGGACGCGCTTGTGAATGTAACTGCATCAATCCCACCCTCTTCAAAGAGGCCGGTGATTTTCTCCCGGATATGGCTGTGCGTCTTATAAACCGTCTCATAAAGCGCAATATCTTCTGCCTCAAGTCCTGCCTCCCTTAACGGCGGAAGCAGTTCCTCGGAACCAATCTTAGCCCGGACTATAGTCACACAGCTTCCCGGTTCTGCCGCTTCTGCCAGTGCCTTCCCCAGACTGGCGGCACAGTAGACCTCCGGCACCAGATCCGGGAACAGGCCATATCCCTGAAGCGCCTTTTCGGTAGCGCTTCCAATCGCAGCAAGCTTGATCGCTGCCGGCCTGCCAAACAGGCTGCGCAAATCTGTTTTCATTTCAGCCAGCTGTCCGAAAAAGACCTCTACCCCGATGGGGCTTGTAAACACAAGCCATTCTTCTTTGGCACGGGTTCCGAACCTTTCCAGCGCCTCCTTCAGAACCGGATTGGGGGAGAGCGCCTCCGTCACGATCGAGGGCAATTCTATCACCTGTGCTCCCAGTCCGCGCAGCTTTGCCGCCAGCCTGGAGCTGTTCTGCCGGGGCCTCGTGATGAGGATCTGCCTGCCCCCCAGCACCCGGTCTTCCGCCCAATGGAACGTATCTGCCAGACCGCAGACTTCGCCCACCAGAATAATGGCCGGGGTGCCGATTCCTGCTTCTTTTGCTGCTTTTGGCAGCCCTGACACAGTGGAGACTACCCGCCGCTGGGCAGCGAGTGTTCCTTTTTCCAGTACGGCCGCAGGCATATTTTCGTTCATCCCCGCGTCCATAAGACCTTTTAGGATGGTCTCCATGGAAGCAATTCCCATCAGAAATACGAGTGTCCCCCCGAGCCCCACGAGGGAAGGATAATCAATTCTGCTGGTTCCATCCTTTCTCGGATGTCCTGTAATCACATGGAAGGAGGAAGTATAATCTCTGTGGGTAATCGGAATCCCCGCATAGGCAGGTACTGCTGCTGCAGAAGTCACGCCGGGGACTACCTCAAAAGGAATCCCGTTTTCTTTCAGCAGCTCCAGCTCTTCGCCGCCCCGCCCGAATATAAACGGGTCGCCGCCTTTCAGCCGCAGCACCTTTTTCCCTTTTTGGGCCTCCTCCAGCAGAATTTCATTGATCCCCTCCTGGGGGACCAGGTGGTGTCCGGACCGCTTTCCCACATGGATCAGTTCCGTTCCATCCGGAATCTGGCTCAGAATCTCTGCGCTGATCAGCGCATCATATACGATAACATCCGCCTCTTCCAGCAGCTGTTTCGTCCTTACGGTCAGAAGTCCCGCATCCCCCGGGCCGGCGCCTGCCAGCCAGACTTTTCCGCTCTTTTCCATCTCAATCCCTCCGTCTCATGTCTTCTGCCAGAGCTGCGCCAAGCTGTCTGGCATCCGCCGTATTACCAATTCTTGTCTCTGTCCAGTAAGTATCATCCTCTTCGCGGTAATACAGACCGGTCAGTTTCAGTTCGCTGCCATTTGCCTCCGCGTGCGCCGCTACCGGTGAAGTGCAGCCGCCGTCCAGGGCTGCTACAAATTCGCGTTCCGCAAGAGCCTCGGACCTGCTCTTAGTGCTCTCCACGCAATCCAGGAAGGAATGGTCTTCCCCTTTCCTGCCCTGAACGGCCAGAATCCCCTGGCCGGCTGCGGGAACCATCTCTTCTGTGCTGAATATCCGTCCGATGACATGCTCCATGTTCAGACGTCTCAGCCCAGCCGCTGCCAGGATCGTTCCGTCATAGCCCTCTTCCTCCAGCTTGCGGAGACGGGTCTGGACATTTCCCCGGATCCCGCGGAAAGTACATCCTGGATACAGTTTACCAAGCTGCAGGCTGCGCCTTCTGCTGGAAGTCCCAATGACGCCGTTTTCCGGAACCCCGCTGCATCCCGGCCTGCAGATCAGCGCATCTCTTGGATCTTCCCGTCTGCTGTATGCGGCAATGGGCAGCTCCTCTGGTATCTCCATGGGCATATCCTTCAGGCTGTGCACAGAGATATCAATACTTCCCTCTAAGAGTGCTTTATCCAGTTCTTTCACAAATAATCCCTTGCCGCCGATCAGTTCCAGGCTTTTATCCAGGATTTTATCACCCGTCGTCTTCATCGTAACCAGTTCGACCTGTATCTCAGGATGATTCTTCTGTATCAGTTCTTTCACTATTTCCGCCTGAATGACGGCCAGCCGGCTCTCCCGGCTTCCTATACGAATGACAGAGCTCATGATGTATGGTTTCCTTTCTCCAAGATCTCATAAATTGCCTTCATATCCATATTTTCCCGGATAATATCAGCCAGCTTATCATACTGTTCTTCCTTGTATACCGCCAAATCCACCGCTTTGACGGCCCCGGCATCCAGTCCTTTCTGCTTCAGCAGCACAGCTGCAACCGCTCCGGCCGCCTCCGGCCGGTCAAAAACGCCGTGCACATAACAGCCGCACACGCTCCCGGCCGCCGCACCGTCCAGCTTAACCGCTTTTCCCTGAACGTCGTCTTCCAACGTAAGGATCGGCTGTTCATCCCCCATAAAACGGGTAGTTCCCATATGGATTTCATAGCCCTCAATTTTTACGCCGTTCAATTCTTCCAGGGCGCCGCTCAGATTCCGGAACTGCCCGCTGACCCTGGTTCTCGTCTTCTGCGGCTCGAATACAGTTTTCACGGGAAGCAGCCCCATCCCCTTTACAGATCCCTGATGTTCCATGCCCTGCGGATCCACGATTTCTTCCCCGAGCATCTGGTAGCCGCCGCAGATGCCGAAGACCAGTTTTCTCGCTGCTCCATGGCGGATCACTTTAGCCTCCAGCCCGTTCTGGCGCATCCACAGCAGATCTTCGATGGTATTCTTGCTGCCCGGCACGATCACGGCGTCCGGGCTGCCGAATTCTCCCGCAGAGGTTACATATCTCACCGAAACGCCCTCTATGCATTCCAACGCCAGGAAATCCGTAAAATTCGAGATACGGGGAGTACGGATCACCGCGATATCCAGTATCCCCACGGTTCCCTTTTTATCAAATCGTTCCGTCAGGCTGTCCTCATCGTCAATGTCCAGGTAAAAATAGGGAATCACCCCCTGCACCGGCACCTTTGTCTTTTCCTCCAGCATATCCAGGCCGGGGCGCAGAATTTCCTTGTCCCCCCGGAACTTATTGATCACGGTGCCTTTGATCCGATCCCGCTCCTCCTTGTCCAGAAGCTCCAGTGTTCCCACGATCTGTGCAAACACACCGCCCCTGTCAATATCCCCGACAAGCAGCACCGGCGCATCCACCAGCTTTGCCATTCCCATGTTTACGATATCATCGTCCTTCAGGTTGATCTCCGCCGGGCTTCCCGCGCCTTCGATCACAATGATATCATATTGTTCCTCCAGCTTGTGATATGCCTCCAAAATAGCCGGAATATACTCTTTTTTATGGCGGTAGTACTCTGCCGCAGACATCACACCGGTTACCTCACCGTTTACAATCACCTGGGAGCCCGTGTCATTGGTCGGTTTCAGAAGAATCGGGTTCATCTCCACGCAGGGCTCTATCCCTGCAGCTTCCGCCTGCATGACCTGTGCTCTGCCCATCTCCAGGCCTTCCTTTGTAATATAGGAGTTCAGCGCCATGTTCTGTGATTTAAAAGGGGCCGTTTTGTACCCGTCCTGCCGAAAAACTCTGCAAAGCCCTCCCACCAGTATGCTTTTTCCTGCATTAGACATTGTTCCCTGGATCATAATTACCTTTGCCACTGTTCTCCCATCCTTTCTGCATCCCGTATTTCTTTCTGCCCGCAGACCTCTTCCAGCGCGCGGATCAGCAGGCGGTTCTCCTCCCTGCCTTTCACGGCCACCCTGTAATATCCCTGTTTCAATCCTTCGTAATTGCTGCAGTCCCTGATCAGTATCTTTTTTTCTTTCAGAAGTGTAAATAAGTCATAACTGCTTTTCAGAAGCATATAATTTGCTGAGGACGGAAAATACCTGACTCCTATTCTTTCAAATTCTTTTTCCATCATTTTCCGTTCCTCACTCACAAAAGCTCTGGTAGTTTTTACCCGTTCTTCCTCCTTCAGAGCCGCAATTCCCGCCGCCTGGGCCGGAGCCGACACGCTCCAAGGCTGTCTCACCCGTTCCAGTTTTTCCATAAGTTCCTCATCCGAACAGATTCCGTATCCCAGACGCAGTCCCGGCATGGCATGCATCTTTGTAAATGCGCGGAGCAGAAAAAGCTTGCGGTACTTCCGTACTTTTTCGGGAGCGAACACCAGTTCCTGATTATCCAGAAATTCGTAAAAGCATTCATCCAGTATCATCCGGATTCCCAGCCTCTCACATTTTTCTGCAATCTTCTCCAGCAGATCCGGCTCTATCATATTGCCTGTTGGATTATCCGGTGCGCAGAGAAAAATCAGATCCACATCCTCTGTCAGCATATCAAGATACTCCTCTCCAAGCCGGAAACTCTCTTCCTCCCTGAGATAATAATATCTGACCCCGCAGCCCGACGCGGCAAGCGCCTGCGCATATTCCGCAAAAGAAGGCGCTGTCAGCACGGCCTGTTTCGGCCTTTCGGCGGAAACGAGAGAGAAGATCAGATCCGCAGCCCCGTTCCCGAATACCAGCCTCTCCCCGGACACTCCCAGCTGCTTTGCCAGCGCCTCCCTGAGTGCCCGGCACCTGCTGTCAGGATAAGCCCCGACCGAATCCATCGCCCGGCATGCTGCCTCCTTCACCGCCGTACTCGGGCCGAAGGGATTGATATTTGCGGAAAAGTCGGTCATTCCTCTGTATGTATAAATATCCCCGCCATGTATGTAATCCATGGGAACCTCCTTAAATAATATATCGTTTAGAACCAAAACAGGATCAGCAGAACCTTTACTGCGCCTGCCAGAAGAAATGTAAGAACCGCAGTCCCATAGAGCAGTCTGCCCGCTCTCACAATATCCTCCGCCTCCACAGGCCTGAGTGCATCCCCGATGTGTTTTTTCTTATACAGCTTTCCGAAATAACATGCATCCCCTGCCAGCTGTATCCGGAGCGCCCCTGCACACACAGCTTCTGTCTGGGCGGAATTCGGGCTGGCATGGTTCATACGGTCCCTCCGGTAGATCCGCCAGGCATTCTTTCCATCCATCCCCAGCATATATGCGGCCGCCGTCATCAGCCAGGCGGACAGCCTTGCCGGGATATAGTTCAGCACATCATCCAGCTTTGCAGCAGTCCTTCCCAGGTACAAATATTTTTCATCTTTATAACCGATCATAGAGTCCATCGTGTTGACCGCCTTATAGAAAAATCCAAGGGGCGCACCCCCGATCATCATAAAGATCAAGGGGGCTGTCACTCCGTCGGAAGTATTCTCCGCTACGGTCTCCACTGCTGCCTTAACTACGCCCGCCTCATCCAGCTGATCCGTATCTCTTCCCACGATCATGGACACGGCTTTGCGGGCTCCCGGAAGGTCTCCTTTTTTGATCTCATCGTATACCTTCCGGCTCTCCTGCTTTAAGGACTTCGCCGCCAGAAGCTGATAGCACCAGAAACTCTCCAATACGAACCGCAGCGCCGGATGAATCCGCCCTGCGGCATACAACAGGATGCATGGTACGATAACGGATACCGCAATCACAAGGATACAGATCACTGTTCCTGCCCAGAGCAATTTTTTTTCATTCCTCCCGCACAGGACGCGCGCCTTTTTTTCCAGCCATGCAATTAAGGCCCCAATCAGCCTCACCGGATGATAAAGCCACACCGGATCTCCGCATATAAAATCTAATATAAATCCTGTCCCACAGGCGATCAGTGACATCATAACTTCTCAATCTCCCCGCTTACTCTGCTGCCTTGGCGCCAGGCTTCTTCATCCAGCGCCACCCGGTATCCTCCGCCGTTTTCCGGCTGCCAATGATAGAACTCCCTTTTCTCTTTATCAATGCAGGACAGTACCGCCATAATCGTGCCGCCGTGTACGACCATGGCCGCCTTTTTCACCTCTTCCGAGATCAGCCGGTCCACGCATTCGTAAAATCCCTCCACACAGCGCTGTCTGAACAGCTTCGGGTCCTCCCCCTCAGGGAAGGGTATGGTTCCATTGGAATCCAGCCATTCCTGATAAGCCGGAATCTCTTTTAGTTCTTCATAGCGTTTCATTTCAAAAAGCCCAAAGTCACATTCCCGCATTTTTTCACAGAGAACAGGGGTTTTATCCGGAAATATACAGGCTGCCGTCTGGATGCATCTTTTCATGGGGCTTATGATTACCTGCTCCACATCCCGGCATGAGTCCTGCCTTTCCCTGATGAGCTGTTCCCTTCCCTTCAGGTCTGCCAGCGGCTCGTCGGTTCTTCCTATATATCTTTTCTCAACATTTCCCGGTGTCTGGAAATGCCGGATCATGATTATCTCCATCCAATCCCTCCTGCCAAAACAATCACGGTAAGCATGGCCAGTTCACAGAGCTGCAGGAAGTACCCCGCCAGATCTCCGGTTATGCCTCCGAATTGTTTTTTACATGTATGCCTGTAGTATAGAAATACCAATACCGCTGCCGCCAGAGCTGCCGTTCCCAGCACAGGGCTCAGGATCAGCATCAGCGCGCCAGCCGCAAGTAAACACAGGCTTGTCGCTGCTCGCACGGTCTTTTTCTGGGCCCCATCCTGGAATGTCCTCGCCAGCCCGCTGTTGCGCGCCGCCGGAAAGGTTACGACAGAGAATCCGCTCATAGAGCGGGAAATCACGTATCCGCATGCGATCACCGGCAGCATATCTTTCGTTACTTCACTCCATATCGCGGCATTCCATAGGAAATAACAGCACATGCCGAGAATCGCAAACGCCCCGGAATTAGAGTCCTTCAGAATGGCAAGCTTTTTCTCCCTGTCACCGTAGGAGCTGAGCGCATCCATGGTGTCCATAAAACCGTCCATGTGGATGCCTCCGGTCACCAGAACGGGCAGCAGCGTCATTGCCGCCGCAAACAGAAACGTACCTGTGCCGAAGTCCAGCAGGAGTCCGCCCACTATGACTTCCAAAACGCCAAGCACGCCCCCGACTACCGGGAAAAAACACATCGCATACTTCATATTTTTTTCGTTCCAGTCCACCCGCGGCATTGGAATTTTAGAATACATGGAAAATGCAATCGCGCAGGATTTCAGCAGATACATAAGGTTCCTCTTTTCTTTCTCAGATTACTCCCGATAACATCACTGCCCTGTCTTAGAGTGTGTCTCCGGATTTACTTTATTTTAGTACTTCGTATTTCTCAATATTCGTTTCTTCAAAGGTGCTCATCTGCAGATATACCTGCAGCCCCATCTCCAGGAGCGGAAATACTGCCACCGCGCCGCTTCCTTCCCCAAGGCACATGTCACAGGTAAGAAATGGCGCCAGCCCGAGCGCGTCCAACAGCATCTGTCCGGCCGGTTCCTTAGATACGTGGGAGGGCATCATATAATCCAGCGATGCAGGCACAAGTCTGGCTGCGCACAGTGCTGCAACCGCAGAGATAAAGCCGTCGATCACAACCGGAATATGATAAAGTGCGCCGCCCAGATAGACTCCGGCAAGCCCGGCAATATCCAGGCCTCCGACTTTTGCCATCACATCCAGGGCATCGTCCCTGTCCGGCCTGTGTCTGCGGATTGCCTCTTTGATCACACTGATTTTGCGTTCCAGGCCTTCACTTGTCAGCCCGGCGCCTTTGCCTGTCACCTCTTCCACCGGCCTGCCCAGAAGAACTGCTGCCACAGCGCTGCTTGTCGTCGTATTGCCGATTCCCATTTCACCGGTGGCCAGAATATCATATCCCTGCTCTTTGAGTTCTTCCGCGATCCGGATCCCTGTCACCACGGCCTGCCAGGCTTCCTCTCTGCTCATGGCCGGTTCCTGTGCCAGATTTTTCGTGCCGCAGGCCACTTTTCTGTCCGCCCTGGTAACAGAAGGCACATCTGTCACCATCCCGATATCCACAGGAAACAGGTCCGCGCCCGCAACCTCACTCATGATTGCAACGCTTGCCGCTTTTTTCGTAAAATTATCCGCAACGATTGCTGTGACTTCCTGGCCCGTCTGTGTGACCCCCTCCGCCACAACACCGTTGTCCGCACACATGATAACCAGGCCCCTCTTTTTCAGTTCATACTGGGCGCTCCTTTTCATCCCCGCAATCCGAATGACAGCATCCTCCAGCTTCCCCAGGCTGAACAGGGGCTTTGCCACGGACATCCACCGCTTCCTGGCAGCCTCAGCGCTGGCTTCATCGGCCGGCTCGATCTGCGCCCTCAATTTTTCCAGTGTCATATCATCTTTTTCTGCTGTCATTTCTCAAGGTCTCCTTTTCCTACATTCTTCTATAAAACGGCCGGCAAATGCCTGGTTAGAATAAAAGTGGATATGGGGAAATCCTGCGAACAGGCTGCCTTCCATGTGAATGCATTCCCACTTTCTTTTTCGATCGGTCTTGACGGCAAGGCAGTCTGTTCCATTGTCTGTACTGTCCCAATAATGAAACTCGTGTCCCCTTATCTTTTCCCCTTTATCCAGATATAGCCCCGCTTTCATGGCTTCCAGCTCTATATAGCCAAAGCGTACCAGGCGCTTTGTCCGGAATGCTTTTCCTGGTATCACTCCCGCCATTCTGCGTGCAGTGCCTTTGTCGTCCTCCATCTCTTCATGCAGATACAGAAATCCACCGCACTCTGCAAGGCAGGGGAGCCCGTCCGCAAGCGCATGTTTTACCGAACTGCGCATGGACGCATTCTTTTCCAGCTGTTCTGTATAAAGCTCGGGATAGCCGCCTCCCAGGATCAGGCCCTGGATGTCATCCGGAAGAGAGCGGTCTCTTAAAGGGCTGAACTGAACCAGCTCACAGCCCGCCTTTTCCAGAAACGCCAGATTATCTTTATAGTAAAAGCAAAATGCTTCATCTCTGGCAACCGCAATCCTGACCGGGGCGCCGTCAGCATCCCGTTCTTTATCCGCTGTTTGCTTCCCCCGGGCGGCTTTTGTGTCTGCGGGATGAAACGCCTCTTTGTCACTGTACCAGACTTCCGGCATTCCCCCGGAAAACTGTGCGGCGATCTTCAGCAGACAATCCAGTTCCACAGTCTCTGACAGGATCTTTCCGGCCTCCTCCAGCTGCTCTCTGATCTCCCCGATCTCCTGCGGCGTCACCAGTCCCAAGTGCCTGCTCTCCAGCCCAAACACCGGATTTTCCGGCACATAGCCTATCACAGGGATCGGATACCCCGCCTGCGCCAGGCCGGTTTCGATCATCCGTTTCATCTTTGGATAGAGCATCCCGGATACACGGTTTAACAGGATCCCGCTGATATTGCTGTCCTTACGGAATCCAAGGATCCCCTGAATGACAGGAAGAACAGAAAGTGCCATACCCCTGCACGGGACGACGAGAATGACCGGCGCCTTCAGGGTCCGTGCCACATCGTAGGAACTGCCTCTTTCACTGTCCAGCGCCATTCCGTCATAATATCCCATGACCCCTTCTATGACCGTTATGTCTGCCTGTTTTGCATGCTCATGGAATAAGATCCGCATAACCTGCGGCTCACAGAAAAATAAATCCAGGTTCTCGGATTCAATCCCCAGAACCTCCCGGTGGAACATGGGGTCAATATAATCCGGTCCGCATTTGCATGCGGACACCTTCATCCCCTTCTGTTTCAGGGCAGACATCAGTCCGCAGGAAATCACGGTCTTACCGCTCCCGCTGGAAGCGGCGGCTATCATAAAACTTGGAATCTGCATACCTGCTCTTCTCCTTTTTCCTCTCCATTACTATCCCTACTGCCGTTTTCCGGTTACTCTGCACGGTCCATAGGCCGTGAATAGTAACGTTTTCCGGCAGAAATAATGTATACGGGATTCTGTCCCGTCATCATATGGTAAGCCCCCAGTTTCCGGGATTTGGCTGCAGACAGCTGCACGATCTCCGCATCGGGCAGGAGCCCCTCCTCCAGCGCTTCCATGGCCTCTTTTACCGTCTCCAGAGAGATCGCATTCAGCACAATCCGTACATCAGGGTTCTTCTCCAGCACAAGTCTTAAGATGTCTTTCAGATTACCGAAACTGCCACCTATAAATACATGGGTCGGCGGCTCCAGCGCCTCGATTGCCTCCGGCGCCGTTCCCAACACAATCTGTACCTGGTCGCAGCAGAACTTCCTGCGGTTTTGGCCGATGAGTTCTACGCCCTCCGGATTTTTTTCGATGGCATACACCCGGATACTTCCCGACTGGCAGGCGGCTTCCATGCTGACTGACCCGGTTCCAGCACCTACGTCATAGAGCACGGCATCCTCCGTAAGCGCAAGTTTTGCGAGGCTGACCGCCCGGATTTCCGATTTTGTCATGGGTACCCTGCCGCGGATATACTCTTCATCTTCCATATGCAGGCAGACCCGCTTATCCGGACTGGGGTTCCGTACATAAGCGGCGGCAAGACCGTCAAGGTCCTGCGGTTCCAGCTCTCTGCCCCTCTTATGGAGAATCTCCTCCTCTTCATAGGAGAGATGTTTTCCTATGTAAAATTCGGTCTCACCCAGGCCATAATCTCGTATCTTCTCACAGATCTCACGGGCGCATTCGATTCCTCCGAACAGCAGAAACGTCTTCTCGTGTTTCGCGATCTCATAGATGAAATTCTGTTTTCTTCCGTGTATGCTCACAAGAGCAGCGTCTTCCCAGGAAATCCCCAGTCTTGCCGCCAGATACACCGCGGAAGATATTCCCGGTATCGTATAAACCGGATAATCCGCAAGCTCTTCTTTCAGCTTTCTGGCCCCGCTGTAGAAGCCGGGATCCCCGGAAAGCGCCACCGCCGCCTTCCTGTATTCTCCGTGTGATTTCAGGAAATCGTGGATTTCCTTCGGTTTATAAGAGTGAAATACGGGCTTTCCAAATGACTGCAGGGCATCGGTCATCCGCTGCGCCCCGATAATGCAGTCGCATTCCCGGAATATCTGTTCTGCCTGGGCTGTTAGGGAGTTTCTGTTTCCCATCCCGATTCCGGTGAGATAAATGATCTGTTTTTCTTTACACATTCCGATATCCTCTGGGAGTCACCATCTTCCCGTTCAGTTCTTTTGTCTGTTCATTTCCGATAAACACGGTGGTAAACATATCAACCTCCGTATCTCTCAGTTCTCCAAGGGTAAGGATCCTGCTGGCTTCCTCTTCTCTCCCGATATTGCGCACGGTACCGCAGACCGTATCCGGGCTTTTATACTCCAGCATGTAGTCACAGGCCTTCTGCAGGTAGTCCTTACGCTTCCGGCTGGACGGATTGTACAGGCAGATCACAAAGTCCGCCATGGCCGCCGCCTTCAGCCTCTTCTCTATCTTTTCCCATGGCGTCAGCAGATCGCTTAAGCTGATCACTGCAAAATCATGCATCAGAGGCGCTCCCAGTACCGCGGCGCCGCCATTAGCGGCGGTAATCCCCGGCACAATCTCGATCTCCACGTCCGGATACTCCGCACCGGTCTCGTACATCAGGCCAGCCATGCCGTAGATCCCGGCGTCTCCGCTGCACACCATCGCCACGTCCCGGCCCCCTGCCGCCTCCTCCAGCGCCATCTGGCAGCGCTTTACTTCCTGGGTCATGGGGGTGGTCAGATACGTTTTCTCCGGGTATTGCTGTTTAATCAGATCTACATACACCGTATATCCTACGATGACCTTGCATGTATCCAGCGCAGCCCTTGCCTCCAGTGTCATCTGCCTGTCTGCTCCGGGCCCCAGCCCTACCACATATACCTTACTCATTTGTCTTCCCCTCTCTGCTTGCTTTCCGGAATTCCGTAGTAAAAGACGGATTGTAAAGTTCGGATCGGTCATAGCCGCCCTCCAGCACATCCCCGACTACAATCAGCGCCGTCTTGGTAATGCCTTCGCTCTCCCCGGTATTGGCCAGGGTGTCCACTGTACAGCGGCAGACTTTCTGTTCCGGCCAGGTGGCCTTATACACGATAGCCGCCGGTGTATCCTTCTCATATCCCCCCGCCAGCAGTTCTTTTTCCAGTTCCGCAAGCATCCCCGTGCTCAGGAATATGACCATGGTTGCATGGTGTGCGGCGAAACTTCTGATGGACTCTTTCTCCGGCACCGGTGTCCTGCCGGCCATTCTGGTAATTACCACGGACTGGGATATCCCGGGAAGGGTATACTCTGCCTCCAGAGCTGCAGCGGCCCCGCAGAATGAACTGACTCCTGGGCAGACTTCATAGTCAATGCCTTCTTGTTTCAATGCGTCCATCTGTTCCTTGATCGCGCCGTACAGACACGGGTCTCCGGTGTGGAGACGTACCACCCTCTTGTGATTTTTCTCTCCCCGGATCATGACGTCCAGCACTTCCTCCAACGTCATTAACGCACTGTTATGTACCTCACAGCCATCTTTTCTAACCTCCAGCAATGCGGGATTTACAAGGGACCCTGCATATACAATGATGTCAGCCTCCTGCAGATACTTCTGTCCACGCACGGTAATCAGATCTGCTGCTCCGGCTCCTGCCCCAACAAATGCAATCATCTACTTTTCCTCCTTTAATATGATCAGTGAATAATAACTCGCCTCATCCGGAATGTCCTCCGCCTGGCAGTAGATCTTCTCTCCGGGCATCCCGCAGTTCTCCACCATCTGAACCCGGAGCTTCTTCTCTTTCACTGCCTGTTTTACGTAAGGCATCTTTTTTCCAGCCTTCATCAGAACCTTGGTTCCCGGCATCTCCAGGCTTTCCTCGATCCCATAGGACGCCGGAATAATATGTAATTCGTCCCTGTTTTCCACGAGGCCGGAATCCATTCTGGCCGCTGCAGCGCAGAAAGAAGTGATGCCGGGCACCAGGCTGGTCCTGCATCCCCGTTCTTTCAAACGCTTGTGGACATACAGGCAGGTGGAGTATACACTGGGGTCCCCCAGCGTAATAAATGCCACATTTCTGCCCGAACGCAGGACTTCTTCTGTCTTATCCGCGCATTTGTCATGAATCTCTTTCAGCTGTGTCTTTTCCTTCATCATCGGCATGGGAAGGAACAGCTTTGCTTTACGGACGATCTCCGGGATCACGGGCAGGACAATCTGCCACGCTACACATTTTTCAAGGTAAACAGGCATTCTGCTCTCAGTGCCCGCCTCCTCGTATACCGCGTCCTTCAGCTCCGGACTTGAGACCGCAATGGCAACGACCTCACATTCTTTTATGGTGTTCACCGCCTTCAGCGTCATCAGCTCCGGGTCTCCCGGTCCCACACCTACTGCATACATTATTCCGCAGTTTACTGCGGATCCGTCCGTAGGGCATGAATTACGGAGTGCCCTTTGGGTATACATTATTCCTTCGCTCATACCTGCTCCCTTCTGATCTGTTCCAATAATTCTTCTGCATTTTTCGTTTTCCCAAGAATTCCTTCTTCTTTGGAAAATACGACCGCCCCGATTGTCAGCGTATCTCCCGCGCGCTGTCTCAGATGAAATTCAATCCGTCTGATTACCGTCTCCATTACAGGGCGCAGTAACTTTCGTTCTTTCAAATAATCCAGGGCTTCCGTTGTCGTAATGCAGTCCATGATTTTCTCTGCATCCGCCGCTGAGGCGCCTGCCATTGCCGCATGGGAGGCGAGCACTTCCATCCGGCAGTCCGCCTGGCGGGAATGGGTATTCATAACCCCGGCTGCCAGTTTGACCAGTTTGCCCACATGGCCGATCAGCAGAATGCCTTTCATTCCCAGACTCACCGCATCATCGATGGTCTCGCCGATATAGTTACTGCATTTTACGGACAGGCTGCCGTCATATTTTAAAGTCTCTGTCAGAAAATCGCTCCCGTAATTGCCTGGCACCACATAACACCAGTCATGTCCATTTTCCTTCAATACTTTCATTTCCAGAAAAATCGTATCCGTGAGGGCCTTTTCACTCATCGGCTCTACAATCCCGCTTGTGCCGAGCACTGAGATGCCGCCTTCGATCCCCAATCTGGGGTTAAATGTCTTCGAAGCCAGTTTTCTGCCCTCGGGAATCGTGATTACAATCTCCAGCCCTTTGCTGTAGCCGAACCTCTCCCTTTGCTCCTCGACCGCTCCCAAAATCATCTGCCTGGGAACTCTGTTGATTGCGGCCTCTCCGATCTCCTGCTGAAGCCCTTTCTTTGTGACTCTTCCGACCCCTTCTCCGCCATCCAGACAAAGGGACCCATCCGCGGTCTTTTTCACTTCTGCATAAATATAGATACCGTCCGTAATATCCGGATCGTCCCCGCTGTCCTTCTGGACAGCACAGCGGACCCGGTCCGGGCCAATGTCTATCTGCTCGATGTCCAGATACAATGTGATGCCTTTCGGAGTCAGCAGGGATACCTGTGTGATGACTTCTTTTGAAAGGAGCATGTACGCGGCGGCTTTGGCTGCCGCTGCCGCACAGCTGCCGGTGGTATAGCCCGAGCGCAGCTGCTTTTGGTTTTTCCATATTGTCTCTGCCTGCGTCCTGCCTTTTGGCAGCTGTTTTTCCATGGTCTTTCTCCTCTCTCTATTACATAGCGGCTTCAATATGTTCAACAAAGATATTGCGGATTCCCTTCATCTCGCCCAGCCCTCGGATCAGCGCCTTCACTTCATAGCCGGCGTCCTCCAGTTCTGCCTTCCAGGAATCGTCTTCCCCCGCCATATCGTTCTTCGCATGGTCACCTGCCACCACCATAAACGGCATCAGCGTTACCTTGCGGATTCCGGAGATTTCCAGTTTCGTCATGACGTTCCTCAGATCTGGAAAGCCTTCTACCGTGCCCACCAGCACCTGATTGTAGCCAAGTGAGTGGAAGGTATACTCCAGGGTCGGGTATGCTGAATTCGCATGATGGTCTGTGCCGTGTCCCATCAGGATCAGCGCCTCGCCCTCCTCCAGTGTAACCTCCGCCATCATGGCATGAATGGATTTCTTGTAGTCATCCACACTGGTAAGAAGCGGATTTCCCACGCGTATCCTGCGGAATCTGTCTGTGTAATCCATCACGTCCCTGAGCATTCTGTCGTTCTCTATCCCGTTGATAACATGGGTCGGCTGTACAATAACCTGCTCGATGCCGTCCTCTGCCATCTGTTCCATGGCTTCTTTGACATTCGCTACGAATAAATTTTCCTTTTTCTGCAGTTTGTTCTTAATCATTTTGCTGGTAAATGCGCGATAGATTCTATAGTCCGGAAATGACTCTCCGATCTGCTTTTCAATCGCCGTTATGTTTTTCTCCAGAGTGTCCAGATGGCTCGTCCCAAAACTCACGACAAGTATGGCCTTCTTTCCTGTTATCTTATCCATTTTCTGCTCTCTCTTTCCTATTAATTTCTGATATCGGCCTTCACCGCCTCTTATGCCTTGGAGGAGGCCTCTATATAATATTCCAGTTCTCTTATATTCACAGGCGGCTTCAGTCCGCCTCCCAGTATCCCTTTTTTCTGGAGCCGTGCAAACAGCTTTAATACGGCGGGTTCTTCCTGGTTGGTCATGGCCAGCGCCTCCTGATCCGTACACACTGTGACGGGATCCGCATGCCGCAGTACTCTTCCTTCATGCATCAGCACGATCTCATCAGCCCAGGACAGTGCGTAATCAATATCGTGCGTAGCCATCAGAATCGTAATTCCTTCTTCCGCCAGCCCATCTACGATCTGATTGACGATCTTTGTATGTTTTGCGTCCAGCGCGGCCGCCGGTTCGTCCAGTATGATGACTTCCGGATGCATCACCAGGATGTCGGCGATGGAAACCTGCTTTTTCTGTCCTCCGCTCAGGGCATGGGCCGGGCGGTCCCGGAAGGGCGTTATCTCAAGATGGCCGATCACCTGGTCCACTTCCTGTCTTGCTTTCTCTTCCGCTACACCCATGTTCAGGATTCCAAAGGAAATTTCCTGGTACACGCTTGCCGAAAACAGCTGATTATCCGGATCCTGAAAGACAATACCGACCCTGCTTCTAAGGTCCAGCAATCCCTTTTTGGAGTAATCCACCGGCTTTCCTTCAAATAGAACCATTCCCTTATCCGGCTTATATATCCCATTGCAGCATAGAAAAAAAGTGGACTTTCCGCAGCCGTTTGCACCCATGAATGCCACCTTTTTCCCCCTTTTTATTTTCAGGCTCACGCCGTTTAGGGAGTGCGGGCCTCCTTCTTCATATGCGTAGTGGACATCTCTCGCCTCTATTATGACATCCTGTTCCTCTGTATTCATAAGAATCTCCTCCATATTGTCAGTGCAAGCAGGATCAGTTCAAACACTGCGATTGCAGCGACTTCTTTTTTTCTGGCCGGATGATGTTCCGCAAGTACTCTGATCCTGCCGTCGTAACACCTGGATTCCATGGCATCATACAATGCATTGGATCTCTTAAATGCGCGGAGCAGCAGGCCCGCCCCCATCTTTCCGAAGGAACTCACCGAGGTTCGCAGATCTTTGTTGCCCAGCCTGGACTTCTGTGACACCATCATGGCGGAAGCAGTCTCCATGAGCACAAAGATGAACCGGTAGATCAGAAGCATGAGTTCCGTCAATATCTCAGGGCAGTGCAGTTTTGCCAGCACGTCCAGAATATCTGTCATTGTCGTATTGAGAGATAAAAAGTACAGGCAGGACACACTCGCCATGGCCGTCGCAATTAGCTGTATCCCGAATAGAAGGGAATGAAAACTCCCTGTGATAAAAAAGCTGCCCACTGGAATTGCATAAGCATCCAGTGGGACTTTTGAGATATTGACTATAATCGCAAGTGTACTCAATATCAGGAATGTAAAAGGCACCGCCAGCAGCTTTGCGTATTGCCCCGCCGCTATGCGTCCTTTTTTCACGGTCAGGTATGAATTGACTGCAAACACCGCGCCTGCAACGATGAGTGAGCGGCTGACTACACAGAACAGCAGAGTTATCATGGAAAATGCAAACTTTTCACCCGCATTTACGTATCTTAATCTGGAGCGATAACAGAGCTTATCTACTACAATCATGCCGCCCTCCTTCCCGGAAGCTTATTCCTCTTTATTCCATCTTTTTCTGCCATTTTTTTCTTTCTACGAATCGTCCCATCACAAAAGCGATGATGCCAACCCCGATCCCTGTCTGGATACAAAAGATCAGGCTTTCTACCTCGCCCGGCAGTTCGCCGCCCAGTGCAGTCTCCAGCACCGGTGTAAACCATGGGGTGTATTCCCCCTGAATCTCTTCTATCATAACGCTCCCCGCGTCATCAGAGCCGCCGAACTCAGCGCCTTTCTTCGCGAACAGGGGCACAATTGCAATTAATACAGCTGCGATCAGAAGAATAATGACTGTTTTTGTATTTTTACTCATCCTATTTTGCCTCCTTTAAAAATCCGATTGACTTGAGTTCCGGTTTTGCATAAGATTCCAGGCCGATGACGATGATAACCGTAAGGATGCCTTCGATGACTGCCAGCGGAAGCTGGGTCGGTGCAAATACACCCAGGAATTTAACAGCAGATGCCGCAACACCTCCGGCCTCGGATGGGTAAGCGAGTGCAAGCTGGATGCTGGTCACACAGTATGTAAAGATATCGCCCAGAAAAGCCGCCAGAAAAACGGATACTTTTCGGTTCACATTCATTTTTTTACAGAGCTGAAAGATTCCAAATGACAGAAGCGGTCCCGCTATCGCCATGGAAAATGTGTTTGCCCCCAGTGTTGTCAATCCGCCGTGTGCCAGCAGAATCGCCTGGAACAAAAGCACGATGATTCCCAGTACGCTGACTGCCGCCGGGCCAAACAGGATTGCCCCCAGCCCTGTGCCCGTCATATGGGAACAGCTTCCCGTCACGGACGGGATTTTCAGGGAAGAAATCACGAAAATAAACGCCCCCGCCATTGCAATCAGTGTGATGGTTTTTCTGTTTTCTTTTAATCTTTTTTTCAGGGAAATCAGGCCGGCAACCAGGAATGGGACACAGATAACACCCCAGGCAATACAGTATTTAACCGGAAGGTACCCTTCCATAATGTGCATTGCATTCACAGCCGGTGTGACGGCAAACATCAGCGCGAACGCGATGGCTGCCTTGAGTAAGAATTTTTCTTTTTTTGACATATTTCTCTCTCCTTTTTTGTGATATGTTGTCTTGAAATACCCCCAGGTATACCACAAAATCGTATGAGATCTGCGGCATAACACCCGGTCATATCCCCGTAACCATTCAGATCCATTTAAAAGCGGGTTTTCTGACTCAGGCATCAACACGGTATTCCGCCTTCCCATGAGAATTCTCACAGTGACATCATGGATACCATTCCACCTTTACAGCAACGGGTATTGTGCAGGATTCCCACCTGCTTCCCCTGCGGCCGTCCGCTGCAGATTCTATACTGCACTTGGACAGCTTACCTTTAAATTGTATGCCAGACCTGAATTATATACCGAAAGGGTAACATTACCCTTTTGGCTGCTTTTTATCGGAGGTATCTCCCCCTAATACTCGATCCCCCGTCTTGCCCGGATCTCCCGGTCAAAGGGATGTTTGATTTTCCGGATCTCGGAAACATAATCCGCAAGCCCGATCAGCTTTTCGTCCGGATTCCGTCCGGTCAGGACGACTTCCAGTTCCTTGGGTTTCTTTTCCAAAAAGGCCAGCGACTTTGTGTGATCAATGAGGCCATAATGATAGGCGGCCATAAACTCATCGACCACAAGCATATCATACTCTCCGGATACTGCTTTTTCACAAACCGTATCCCACAGCCGTGCATAAGTCTCCTGAGCCTCCGCTTTCTCCGCTTCGGACAGCGTGTTGAAGAATCCAAATGATTTGTCCATATGGAGTACCGTAATTCCCTCCACGGCATCCAGAATCTTAAGCTCTCCGGAGTCCTCATTCTTCAGAAAACGCGAAAAAAGAACCTTCATACCGCTTCCGGCAGCTCTGACAGCAAGCCCTGTTGCGGCAGTCGTCTTCCCTTTTCCATCTCCACAGTAAATATGTATCAGCCCTTTCTTCATGCGCCCACCTCATCCAAAATCTTTTTTATTTTATCATAAATTGTCTGATTATGCAATTTTCACTATCTATCATTGTATATGATTTTCCGTTCTTCCGTTTGTACTTTTTTCTTTTGTTTATGTAATTTTTTAAGAACGAGGGCAAAGGGGTCAGACCCCTCTGAAGAGGGGTCTGACCCCTTTGCCCTCCATATTCAGAATATTCTGAATATAATCCTTTATTTCTTCCACACTGTACCCTGTTTCTGCAGGCCTTCCAATCACTACAAGCGTTACCCCTGTCTCTCTGGCAGCCTCCAGTTTTTCCTCAAATCCCCCCGCTTTGCCTGATTCCTTTGTCACAAAATAGTCTGCTCCTGTGTATTTCAGCATGGCAGTATTTAATTCTTTCGAAAAGGGTCCCTGCATGGCGATGAGATGGGAGCCCTTGAATCCAAGCTCCACGCTCTCTTCCACGGACTCTTTTGTCGAAAGAACCCTGGCAAAACAGCGTTCTTTGTAATGGTCGATCGCTGTGTACAGCCTTAATTCTTTGCTCCCGGTGGAAATGAATATCCGGCCTTCCCGTGTTTTGAGATACTCTACTGCTTCTGCCACGGAATTTACAATTACCATATTGCGGTAAGATCCTGCGCCGCCTGTCCCGCTTTCGTCCCGCAGACAGCGGATATAACCGGCGCCGCTCCCCTTACAGGCATTTTGAATATTCTCCGTGGCCAGGCGCGCAAAGGGATGAGTGGCATCGATCACAAGCCTGATCTGATTCTCCCTGATAAATCCGCAGATAGCCTCTTGATCCATCCGGCCCGTTATGACCCGGATATTTTGAATTCCTTCCACGCATTCCATTCCGTACTCTGTAGCCGTACTGACGAAGGCTGGCGCAGACAGCGTGCCTAAAAATTCAGCCAGCATTCTTCCTTCTGATGTTCCCGCAAACAGCAGAATACTCATTCTTCCGTTCTCCATATTCCTTTTCCTCCGCCTTTTCCGCAGCCTATTTATGTCTGATACTTAGATTTTATTTTAAGTACAACAACTGGCATATCCTGGAAATATTCCGGTTGTGTTTAAACCTCTTTCACAGTATAATATATCACATAGCAAATTGAAACCACAAACATAAGGGAGCTTTTATATGTTTTTTAATCTAATTGGATTTATTCGGAAAGACTTAGACCTAAAAGAAACCTATTTTAAAAGTGCGGAAAATGAAATCGCAAAGAAAAATCTGATCCTGCTTCAAATTTCCAGTCTGCTCAATGTCCTTCTCCTTGTCTTATTTTACATAATAACCCCGTTTATCATTAAAGGCTGGACAATCACATTACAGCATTTTCTTTTTCTCCCGGCGGCACTGGCCTTTTTCATCATCTCTACAGTTTACGCAAAGACAGGCCGCAGAGACAAGCGCGTGATAACCGGCATCTGCCTGGCTTTCGAAATCACGCTGTTTGCTTTTGTTATTTCTATAGATGTCTTTCCTTACCCGGATGCTCCCAGCTCTTTCCTACCGCTTTTATATATTGCGTTTCCAGCGCTGTTCATTCTCCGTTTCCGTCAGATGTTCACGGTCATGTTTCTGGTCGAGGTCGTATACGCCGTTGCAGTCTTACAGATAAAAAATCCGCTGATGGCAGAAAACGACATCTTTAATTCTGTCGTTTCCTTTATCTTTTCGCTGGCAGTCGCCCACGTAATCCTGAAACTCCGCGCCGATGACCACGACATACGCAGCCGTTACAAACGCCTGAGCATGCTGGATTCCCTCACTGGCATTCTAAACAAAAAGTCCTGTGAAAATGCAATTTCCCAGTATCTGAATACAAACGCCCCCGTGCATTGCGCCCTGCTCTTTCTAGATCTGGACGATTTCAAAAAGATCAATGACACCATCGGCCACTCCGCCGGAGACCGTCTTCTGGAAGAGACCGGAAAATTACTCCACAAAACATTCCACGCATCAGATATCATCGGCCGTGTCGGCGGAGATGAATTCATGGTGCTGCTCACAAACTACCATGATTCAAAAGAGTCCCTGAAAAAGAGGTGCACCGCCTTGCAGCGCACTCTCCAGCAGATCATGCAGAACCACGGAGTCCAGGCTACCTGCAGCATAGGCGCACTCCTGGTCAAAGGACAGTGCATCAGCTTCCAAACCGCATACACCCTAGCCGACAAATGCCTGTACGATGCCAAATCCTCCGGAAAAAACAACTGCATAGTCCAAACCCTGCCCAAAGAATGATCTCAGCAAGCACTTAATAAAGGAGCGCATGCGTATGAATACGCTGACTGCTTCAAAAAACCGTTGCCGGATATGTGTGCTCCATACCCACATATCCGGCAACAGTTTTTTGAAGCAGTCAGCAGTACGGGTACAAATCGCAGCGGCATATACAGCCCCTATGTCTTCCCAGCATCACTGACATGGAGCGCCCCCTTCTAACTCATTCCCCCACCCATTCATGGATCTCGCCGCAGGCAATCATTTCGCCGCTGTCTCCTGACGGCTGTGTCTTAAAATCATCCGGGTTCATATGGATGACCACTGTTCTGCCGACCACATCATCCGGGTAAAATCTCCCGGTATATACCGCACTGCAGGCTGCACCGTGTGTAGACAGCAGAGGCGGCAGATCACCGGCATGTTCCGGGTGATCCGTATGTTCGGGATTAAAATGCCCATCGGCATCTGCGAAAGGCTCCTCAGCATTCCCGGAACATTGTTTCCCTTCATGAATGTGGAAGGCAAAAAATCTGCTCATGTCCGGCGCATTTTCATCCGGCAGCCCGTATACCTCAGCCAACACGATCGTCCCTCCGTATACTTCATAGAAATAAACCATTCCATGGATCTCTGGGTATTTATCCGATCCTTTTATCTTTGCAGAAGCTTCCGGCATTCCGTTTAATTTATCAACCATATCATCATCCTCCTCTGCTCAGTATATGCAGCAGCCCGGAGGATGTTCATGCTTTGCGTAAACAAAAATCACTGCGCCTATTCAAAATACATATAGTCCATATAAAATTCATTAAAATGTTTATCGTTGGAGAGCTGTACTTCCGATGAACTCTCCAGAATACGCTGCACGCGCTCTGTGCAGTCGCTGCTTAACAGGTATGTCCGGGTTCCTTTCAGGCAGCTGTTTCCTACCGCCTCAATCTTATCTTGGCATTCTTCCGGAAGCAGCCCGATTCCCACGGCTTTTACGATATCCATCTTATATCCAAAGCCTCCTGCAATATAAATAGCCCCAATATCATCATAAGATGCGCCGAAGTTCAGGATCAATGTCTCAAGCCCGGCACGTACTGCGGACTTGGCAAGCTGTATTTCCCTTACATCCTTCTGGAAAAATGAGATCCCCGTCCCATCGCTGCTGACAGCAAGCGGAAAGCCGTCGTCGAAATAATCTTCCTCCATTAGCCCAGTCTCATCCACAAGCTCCGCCTTTACCAGCTCATATACCATATCGATCACCCCGGTGCCGCAGATGCCGACAGGTTTGGCATCCTGGATCGTCCCGGTAACTGCATGGCCGTCCTTCAGTTCGACTTTGCAGATTGCTCCCGGCACGCTTCCCGTGCCAAAGGTAATATTGCCGCCCTCGAATGCAGGGCCCGCTGCCGTTGAAGTCGTCAATATCCTGTCCTTATTGCCAATCGCCATCTCCCCATTGGTACCCAGATCCACCAAGACAGACACCTTTTCTCTCTTATCAAAATCCAGAGAATACAGGCCTGCCACAATATCGCCGCCCACATAAGTAGAAATTCCAGGGAAAATCACTACCTCAAAGTCCCTGTCTTCCTGCTCAAACAGTTCTTTGTAAGTTGTATGTATGGTGTCAATGTTAACTGGGGTGAAAGGAAATACGCCCAGTGTTTCACAGGAGTACCCCATCAGCAGGTGTACCATAGTCGTATTGGCTCCGATTATCATCTTCTCCACCCGGATCTTCCCATTTTCTGTCAGGCTCTCAATTCCCTGCATCAGGTCAGTCTGGATACTTTTTCTCAGGGCTTCTCTTTTCCCGCCGTTGGAGGCCTCAATTCTGCTGATTACATCCGCACCATACGCCCTCTGCCTGTTGATTGTAGTGAAAACGTCTTCCGCTTCCTGTGTCTCCATGTTGACCAGCTGCATGGCGATCGTCGTCGTTCCGATGTCCACGGCGATTCCATACCGGCGGCCGGTCTTTGCACTGCTTTTCGCCGCTTTTCCCGCTGTCTGCTCCTCATCCGCCAGAACCGCGAATTCTTCTTCCTTATGCAGCCCGACAGCGATCACGCAGTCATCCTCAGGATAGGCCTTACATGCCAGACGGTATCCCTCCTGCAGCTGCTCCCCGCTGAAGAACTTCCTGTCCTGCTCTGAAGGCGCAATGTCCCCTTCAAGGACCTGTATTCCGCATTTACCGCAGGTTCCCCTGCCCGCACAGACTGCCGGCAGGAAGATTCCCTGTTCCTGGAGAAGTTCCATCAGCGAATGTCCCTTTCTGCCCTCCAGTACTCTGATGTCGCCTCCGTCATGAAGCGTGATTGTGTAATCCGAGACATTTCTAAGGCTGCAGCCGACATTAGGGCAACTTGCACAATTATGATGGATACGGAACATGTCCGAATGATCCGTAGTCAGGTAAACCTGACAGGTCGTCTTGACCGGGTCATACATACAGCTGTCCAGTACACGGATCCCTGCACTGTTTTCTCTTGCGGTCACCTCCAGCGCCTTTTTCTGGGCCTCCATCGGAATATCCTGGGGCGCCTCCAGGCGGCGGGAAACTCCACATTTTTTCTCCCTGCACATGGCGATAATATAGGGCTGAAGCTGATGGTCCATCTGGAAAAGATAGTCATCCGCAATGGCATCCGCCAGCATACCGCCCAGATAATCCCCCTCATTGAACAGCTGTGTGGACCACTGGCTCAGCTGACCGCCCACCGAAGTGACACAGTAGAGCGCCTGATGGATTCCCTCTCCATACCGACTGAGCTCAAATCCCTCCACATCACCGAATTCCAGCAGTGCGATTGGCTCTATTTTTTTATATGCTTCCGGAAGCATTTCCTCATATTCTTCCATTACATCATCGTAGGTAGCGCTGTCTTCATAACAGTCTATCAGGGAAAATACATTTTCTCTGCATATCTCTATATTAAATTCCGTTATTTTCATGTTCTTATCCTCTCTCAACTAACGGAAGTCTAAGCTCTGCCCCCGCAGTTTTGACAACCATATCCGTACTTGCCCAAAACCCCGGGCAGGTATCAGTATTTCATTCATTTTCCAGTATAAAAAGAAAAACTCCTTGTAAAAAGAGTTTGCTGCTGACACACTTTATATAATTCAAACGGAATCCTGTTTCCCACCCAAAACAGGTCCATAGGGATATGTAAGTATCCTGGCTCACGTTTCATCCTAGGAATGCCTTCTCATCCTGACGGACAATGGCTGTTATTCTTCGTCCACGTTTACAGTAGGGGTAAGCCTGCACCGGATTTACACCGGTTTCCTTCATTCGATGCTCTTTGTCACTATAATCCGCACTTTCCCAAAGGGCTCTTATTTCTCCAAAACTGCTTTCTTCGCAACTTCTGCTGCTGTTGCTGCATCTGGTGTATAGTAGTCTGCTCCAATCTGCTCTGCAAAGCTGTCATTAACCGGAGCGCCGCCGACCATAACGATATACTTGTCGCGAAGTCCCTTTTCGTTCAGCTGGTCAATGCAGTCCTGCATCTTCGGCATTGTTGTTGTAAGAAGAGCTGACATACAGATCACGTCCGCGCCTACTTCTTCAGCCTTGTCGATAAATACAGCCGGTTCCACATCTACACCGATGTCATGGATCTCAAATCCAGCTCCTTTAAGCATCATTACGACAAGGTTCTTGCCGATATCATGAAGGTCTCCCTGTACTGTTCCGATTACAGCTTTTCCAACCGGCTCATTACCTACCTCAACCAGTTTTGGCTCCAGGACTGTAAGACCTGCATTCATAGCTCTTGCAGCTACCAGAACTTCCGGTACAAATACTTCGTTGTTCTTAAACTTTGCACCAATGATCATCATTCCTGATAAAAGACCTTCATTCAGAATCTCTTTTGGATCGAGCCCCTCATCCAGAGCCTCCTGTACCAGTGCCTTTACGTTCTTTGCCCTTCCTTTTTGAAGGAATTCTGAAATTTCCTGAATCTTTGACATTTTACATACCTCCATCATTCATTAAGCGTGTCTGCTTTAGTTATCATTTTACAATATCTGCTGCTCTGCTTTTAGTAATTTTTTTGGAACTCTTTGTACAAATATCTCTTTTTTTGTTTACTTTTTCAGTTCCGCGGCAATCTCGGGATACCACGCCATCGCTTTTTTCAAAGACTTTTTAACGGGCAGGCCATTTCCGGAGAGAATCACCAGATCATTAACGTGTTCCGGCTTCCCTTCAAACCTTTCAGCCTGGTAGATACTGCCCACGCAGTTCACAAGATAAATCTCCCCCTGCACTTCAACAAATCCTTTGACACGGTAAGTATCATCCAGAAACATTTCAATGAATTTCTGAAGTTTTTTCAGTTCCAATCCCGGATTCAAACGGAGCAGGTATTTTTTCAAGGTAATATCCGCGCTCTGTATCACAGGCTCTTCCGGCTGGTTATCCGGAGGAGCGGCAGGATTCAGCCAGCCGCTTTCGATCCGGCCGAAGGTGGTCGTATGTACAGGAACCTCCGGGCGGTGTTTTCTGATAATGCCCTTTATTTCCTCAATCTGTTCTTTGGATGCCAGATCCGTTTTATTGACAAGCACAAGATCACTGACCGCCAGCTGCTTCTTTACCACGACTGCCGTCTCATAAACCTTCAGAAACTGTCTCGCATCAACCAGGCAGATGCTTCCCATGTATTCCACATCTGAGAATTTGCCTTCCTGATGCAGGATTTTTCTGACATTCATAGGATTGGAGAGGCCGGAAGCCTCCACAATTATAATGTCCGGTTTTTCCGAAAGGGCTTTTTCAAGCACTTCCTCGAATTTATCCAGCCTGCATGAACAGAATATGGAACCGTTGTTGATCTCATCCAGCGCCGTTCCCAGTTCTCTAAGAAGCTCCCCGTCCACGCCTTCTTTTCCAAATTCATTGATAATCAAATGCAGCCGGTAGTCTGACAATTCATTTATAAAATTTTTTAAAAAAGTAGTTTTACCGGCTCCTAAGAAGCCGGTAATTAAATACAGTTTACTCATTATTTCATACCTCATTCTGCTGCTTAGCAGCAGACCCGCCCGTTAGGGCATGTGTTACGGGATGCCCTTTGGGTATACCTCATTCTGCTGCTTGGCTGCAGACCCGCCCGTTAGGGCCTGAATTACGGAGTGCCCTTAGGGCATAACAGCCTTGATTGCTGCCTCCAATTCTTCTTTCGCAGGTACAAGAGAACGAAATTTTAATTCACCGTTGATATACATAGACGGAAGGTTCGGAACTCCCATTTTCTTGCAGCGTGCAATGTTCTCCTTGATCGTAAACTTATACTCGATCATATCAATTGCGTCACCGAATGTCTCCTTTGCCTCATTGGCAGCGCCCATCATATACGTACATGCCGCACATGTTGCGGAATCCAGTGTAAATACTTCCACAAGCGGTTTCTCCAAATGCTCGTAATCCGGCAGTTCTACTTCAATATCCTCGTCTGCAGCCACATAGTTTTTCAGGATTTCTCTTACGGAGTCCGGCTCGTGGATTGCCTGTACTACACCGATTGTGTTCTCAACAGGAACAGCATACGGCATATCACAACCCGGAGCAAGGATGAAGTTTTTCTTGTTCGGCATATTATCCAGAAGGTCGATCACGAACTTCATATTATCCTGCTGTGTACCGTGCAGCATGACCGTTGTCAGCGGGATATTTCCGCCAAGCGCCACGTTGTACTTATCCGTGATCGCCTTTGCTGCAAGCAGATCCACGTTCTCATCGATAGAGATGGAATCAGGGCCTGTCTGGCACATTACCTCGATGTTCCTTGTCGCATCGCCGCATACAAAGAAGGAAGACAGTGCGCCCAGTTCTCTGATATGGTCAAACAGCTTCTTGAACGGTGCGCTCATGAACATCTCAAAATGATCGGAAGAAATCTGTGAAATCAGCGGATCCACTACTGCGATCACATCCATACCTGCTTCTATATAATATTCGGCCATCTTCATAGCAATCGCATCACAGTATTCCATGAATTCAATCACGGCATCCTCATCGTCGTACATATCCATGAAAATATCATTGCCGCGCAGATGTGTTGCCAGTGTAAAAGGTCCGCAGATCAGGCCGTATAATGCAGTTGTGTCGCCGACCGCTTCTTTCATACGCTTCATAACGTCCATGATCATAGGAATACGACCGGATTCTTTTGTCGGAATGGTGCAGTAGCAGGGTGTCTCCAGCTCCTCTTCTCCTTCCATCGGATGGCTGGCTACAGACGGCGGAGCGTCGTCCGCCCACACCAGATTACATCCCAGGCATTCCGCCTCAACCTGCAGGTCAAAGATAACTGGCTGTCCCGCCGGTTTATACAACTTATTCACTTCCATCAGAGATTCAAACAGTTTGTCTCCGTCCTGGAGCACTTCCGTAGCTGTATAGCCCAGAAGGCTGCCCGCATGCACGCCTGCAAATGGTACCCATGCCACCTGGTCTGTCTCCTCGTGGTGCAGTGTTTTGATAAGAATTTCTTTCTGGTTCATTTTGTTTCCTCACTTTCTTTTTACTATATTTCATGATCCACATGTATCATAGTCTGCCTGTGCAAGCATTGCCCTGACTTCGGGTATGGAACAGCCCCGGTTTGTCCCGGTTTCAATGCTGCAGTCCCTTGGGTTAATTCCGATCTCCGCATACAGCTGGTTTACGCCCGCGAGCAGCGCCATCTGCTTCGGCTCATGGACATTCATAGACTGTTTGGGCCTGGTTACCAGCCTTGCCGCAGCGACAATCTTGGTCAGTTCCAGATCTGTAATCTCTCCTTTATCAAAAAGAGGGGTGCCCGGCACGCCTACCCGTTTCATACAGGCCATAACATTTACACCGTATTCTCTGGCGCGCAGCATTTCATCTGCAATCTGTTCGTATGTATGTTCCGGTCCGATCGGCTCTACACAGTAGATCAACTCCAGGCCCGCCGCTTTAATGGCATCCAGAGTCGCAATTCTCTGCTCCTTTGGAAGATCCGTATCCTGTCCCTCGTTCATTCTGACAATATGGTAAACGCCTGTGTATCCCACTTCCTTGAGCCGCTTTGCCGTTTCCAGTCCAAAGTCACCAATATTGGCAATAAACATCATCTCCGGTGTCAGCAGTTTTTTCACTTCTCCGGAAACCTCCAGAAATCTCTCAACCCCGTAATCCGCCGTGGTCATAAGAAACAGGGCGTCCGCCTTCTCCTCCACTGCCCTGGAGGCTTCTGCAAGTATGTCTTCCAGCGGCTTTTCTGTTTTATCCTCTACTACAAAACTATCCCTGGCAAGGGAACAGAACTTGCAATTCCCGGTACATGGCGCACTATTGAGCCCAATCTGTGCAAATACATATCCCTTTCTTCCATACTCTCTTCTGGAGAGTTCATTCGCCTTAGCCAGTAATGCATAAAACTCCGAAGAATGACTGTCTATACTAAGAAGTTTTACTGCATCGTCCTTTGTCAAATCCTGATTCTCATCAACTTTCCTGAAGATTGCTTCAAGCCCGTCGACATGATTAGAAAAAGAAATCATCACTATGCCTCCTATCTGTTCTGAATTCATAGTAAGATTTCTTTTCTTTTATTTCTTGCAATTTCTATAGCTAAATTGTGATTTTTTTAAGGTGTTTTAAAATACTCTATATTCTATCATGCGTACTTATTCTTAGAAGTTATCTATTGAGTGCACACTGAATAGATAATGAATTCTTTTAGTAACAAAAAAGTGCGGTTAATTTTGTTGCTGACAGATATATAGTTTAGTGTTGATATATTGTATACTTTTACGTAGATAAGTTAATGTATGTTGTGCAATTTTAACACAAACACACCATAATCAAAAAGATTTATAAAGGAGGAAGAGTATTTATGGAAGCAACAACAAATGACCAGTACTTATGTTTCACCTGTGGCACACCCCCTGAGGAAGTAGAGGACCGTGAGGTAAAAAAGAGTGCATGTCCCCGTGCGAGAAAATTATTGCAGGAATTTTATGATGCAAAGATTTCTCTTGACACAACGTTCCCTTACTGGTACACAAGAACCTGGATGAAAGAAGAGGGGCAGCATCCGCTGGTCCGCCGCGGACTTGCAATGAAGAGTGCATTCTCCCACCTTGAGGCAGCAATCCGCCCTGATGAAATATTAGTTATGAGCCGTAATAAGTATGTCCGTGGCGCCAGTATCACTCCATGGACAGCAAACGAGTTTCCTCTGAGCGATGAAGAGCGTGCAAAGAAAGACAGCAAGAAGGCTTCAAATAAGGCTCTTGAAGAAATTACGATTCTTGCAACCGGCGGCGGCGTTGTTTCTGAAAGCACCCCGGAGGTTCTCTCTATGGCACGCCGTTATGGTATGCGCGTTGAAGAACATGCGGCTTTGATAGAAATTTGCCGATACTGGCAGAACAAGTCTGCCGAGGATACATGTTGGAAGTGGGGTACCCTGCATCCCGAGTATGATACCCTTGTTAATTTCAAGAATGCTGTCCTTATGGCTGCCGATATGGAGTACGGCAACCGTCACGGACGCAGTGTCACAAACTACCAGATCGTGTTTGAAAAAGGCTTCCAAGGTATGATTAACCGCTGTAAGGAACTGATTGCTGCTAATGTGGGCGATGGTACTGCAGTAGATAAAGTTGCTTACTGGCAGGCTACAATTTATGCAATCGAAGGCGTACAGATTTGGGTTCGCAAGTATGCCGCTGAAGCAACCCGCCTTGCTTCTCTTGAAGAGGACGCAGAGCAGAAGGCTGTATACGAGGCCATGGCAGCACGCCTTGAATGGATTTCATCGAATCCGCCACGTGATTTTATGGAAGCCCTTCAGCTCCACTGGACCTGCCAGCTTGAAGTTTACAACGAAATGCAGGGCTCTGGATTTTCTCCCGGACGCCTTGGCCAGGTTCTCTATCCCTACTGGAAAGAGGATATTGATAACGGCAGAATCACCAGAGAGCAGACTCTTGAGGTTCTCGAATGTATGCGCGTTAAATACACGGAACTTGAGATTGCAACCTGTGCAGGTACCACTGGTATACTTGCAGGTAACACATTTAACAACATCTGTCTCGGCGGTGTCAAGCCTGATGGCTCCAGCGCCGAAAACGAACTGGAATACTTATTCATCCAGGCAGCAATTAATTGCCCTACTGTTTCTCCAACTCTGTCGATTATTTATGACGGCAGGCTGTCCAATACTTTCCTGCAAAAGGGGATTGAATGCAACAAGACCGGTTGTGGTATGCCTGCCTGGGTAAGCAACCGCGTCGGCATTGAATACTGTATGAAGAACCATTCATGTGAAGGGATTACTCTTGAAGATGCAAGAGCATGGAGTATAGGCGGCTGCCTTGAGATCCAGCCCGGCGCTGTATATGACAACAAGATTGGCGCAGGTTCATACAGTTCTTCAGGAATCAATTTCATTAATGTTCCAAAGGTTCTTGAACTGGTACTTTTTGATGGTGTAGATCCCAGAACAAATGTCCGTGTATTTCCGGCAACCGGCAAAACATACGAAACATTTGATGAACTTATGGACACCTTTAAGGCATATTTCAAAAAGGTGATCCAGATTTTTGAAGAAACTTATAATATGAAGGTATCTGCAACGTTTGAGCTTGACCAGCCGTTACTTTTCTCTGCACTGTCTGCTGACTGCATTGAAAAGGGAGCCGATATTGACCATGCGGGTTCTCGTTACAACCGCTGCTTCACAACATGGATTACCGGTCAGGTTAACACAGCAAACTCTCTTGCATCTATAAAGAAGAATGTGTTTGACGACCATGCATTTACACTTGATGAGCTTAAGGATGTCTTACTTAACAACTTCGGATTTATCAGTGCACTGGATACGGGAAACTTCTCCATGATGGAGCAGACTAAGGATGTTTCTAACCCTGACTGGGAAAGAATACACGCTTTGTGTATGCGCGCGCCTAAATTCGGAAATGATGACTCTTACGTTGACGATATCTATGTCCAGGTAGCGGACTGCTTCCTGGAATCCGTGGAAGAGATTACTGATGTATTCGGAAACAAGTGGTGTGCATCTATGCTGTCTGTAGGTACCCACGGACCGCTTGGCCAGGCTGATATCGCTTCTGCGGACGGCCGGCTTGCAGGCGTTACTTTGGCAGACGGCGGCCAGTCACCTTACCCCGGCACCGACCAGAATGGACCTTACGCTGTGCTTAGTTCTGCAACTGTAATCGACCATACAAATTTCAAGAATACTCAGCTGAACATGAAGCTGCATCCTGCATCAATTAAGGGCAATATGGGTTCTGCGAAGATGCTCGATATGATTCGTTCCTTTATGGATAACGGCGGCTTCCATATCCAGTTCAATGTTGTTGATTCCCGTATGCTTAAAGATGCGCAGGACAATCCGAATAATTATCGTGATCTGCTTGTCCGTGTGGCAGGGTTCACGCAGTATTGGTGCGAAGTTTCCAAACCTATTCAGGATGAACTGATTGCCCGTACAGAATATGAAGAAGTTTAAGGAGGATAATATGATGTGTGATAAATGTAAGGATTGTGCCAATCTGTCTGCCCGCGATGTGTTTAACGGTGTATGCATAATCAGCAAGGAAACAGTTTCTATTGACGCTCCTGTTTGTAAAAAATTTTTACGTGCTAATAAGTGCAAATATTGCAGCAAATATATCGTATCTGAGAAGGATCCCAATCTCGGCACATGCGACGGCGATATGGTTTACCCGGATCTCGGCGGCTGCGAGGATTTTACTCCTGCAGAATAAGGTATATGTTTCTAACTGTTCGGTACAGGACTGTGCATTCCCTGCACAGTCCGTACGGAAACATCAGATACGCAGCAGCAGGCCCTCTTGCCAAAAACGATTTTCATAGGGTACTTTTCCAAGAAGAAAAAAATCAGGTTAATAAAGGCATTTATTTTTTCTTACTTCCGTTTTCTTTAAATAATGATATAATATCTTATATATATCGGTACGTTGTAACAAAAATAATCAACAGGCAGTCCATGAGACCGTGTACTGGATTGTCGGTTTATTTTGAGTACATTATTATATCAGAAAGAGGAAGTATTATGCCACCAAAAGTAACTGTAAAATTAGTCTTAGAAGAACCAGAGTTGCAAGGAGCCCTTGTATTAGCCGGAGAGGCAGGCTTAGACCGTGAAGTGAAGGCGGTGACAGTGGCAGAAATTCTCGATATCGCCTTTTATTTAAAGGGCGGAGATTTTGTACATAGTGTTGCATCTTTTATGGATGAACACAGTGAGAATCAATTATCCGTTGAGGCCTTGTGCGAATGGACAAAAAATTTAATAGATCACGGCGCCAGCTGCCTTGCTATTAAAACGAAGCGGTATTTAAAAGAAATTCCGGCGCCTCTGCTGCAGTTAGGCAATGAAAATGATTTTCCCATCATTGAACTGCCCCCGGGAGATACGCAGAATGATGTAACGCAATGCGTTTTAAGAGTTGTTATGGAGGCGGAAGAGCAAGGTAAGAATCGCAGTTTAACAGCTCTTTCTAATCTACATGATGCCGTGGTTAATGGGGCATCCATCGTTGATATATCACGAATATTTGCAGGTTATTTGAACAATCCGGTTTTAATCGAGGATCATGAGTGGCGTTATGTGACGTGTTGCGACAATCAATCAGCAGGAGCTGCCGAAGCCTTGCTTGCCCGCCGACGGGAAGAAAATCTGCAGGTGATAGTAGATCATATTGTTGGCGAGTCATCCATCCGCACTCAAGTGGTCATGGATAATAGAACGATTTGGCAGGAAACATGGCCAATAATATTCAAAGAAAATGTCATAGGTTATTTCAGCATTTGTGAATATGAGGGGGCAATAACATCCGAGAACCGTCAGCTTGTCGAGCGGTGCCTTGATATTCTGGCTTTGACAATTTATCATCATCAAAGCTATATTGACAGTACTGCATGGCATACCGGAGAAGTATTTTTACAGGCTCTTTTGGCGGAAAATTATCAAAAAGAAGTTGTCAGCTATTTTGCTCAAATGATGGGCTTCGATGAACAGAAGAATATGTCAGCAATCGTCATAAGTCCGATCAGCAAAGCACAGAAGGAGCAGCTAAACAGTAAAAACTGGTCTAAATATCATTATTTCACAGAGTATGCAATTCACAGCATACAGAGTTTCATTGCGCAGAAGAATTTCAAGGTTATTCTGGGCGGCTATTACGGATTCCTTGTAGTATTTGTTGATACTGGATCTAAGGGGATTCGGGACATGAAACAAATTGGTATGTCAATTTGGGAATCATTAACTGGCGGAAGAATGAAAATGGATGTTGTGATGGGGATTGGATGCATAGGCAAGGGAATCCACTCTTACCGTGAAAGCTGTTTGGAAGCGCTTGATGTTGTGCGTTGTATCCGCAGGTTTGGTCTGAAAGAAAACGTGATGTGTTACGATGAACTTGGGCATTATGCTCTGCTGAATTCTATCCTGCGTAAAGATGAGGCTGCACTGCGTTATAGCCAAACGGTGCTTGGCAAATTATATAATGACAAAGATGCGGAAGAGTTGGTAAGTACACTTAGTACATATCTGGATAAAAATTGTAGTTATATAGAAACAAGCCGTGCACTTTATCTGCACGTTAACACAGTAAAATACCGCATTAAACAAATACAAGAACGGTTGTCAGTAGATCTTTCCACCCAAGACGGTCGGTGCAGCATTTGGTTAGCCTTAAGCATTGACCGTTATCTAAAGTGATATTGTTCTGCATGGTCTCCGTTCGGGAAGGAATCGTTTAGAAAATGAAACTCAATTCAAATAACGAGGCTGTCATTTTTGATATCCAGGGTTTCTCGGTGCATGATGGTCCTGGAGGCCGGACATTAATATTTTTTAAGGGCTGTCCGTTAAAATGTTACTGGTGCTGTAATCCTGAGAGCCAGCAGCTGCAGCCTCAGCTAATGTATCGTGTTAGTAATTGCGTTAACTGCTACGGTTGTGTAGGCAGGAATATCTGCCCGCATAATGCGATTTCCCTGCCAAAGCAAAAGGGGGAGCATGTCTCATTTGACCGTAATAAATGTGACAGCTGCGATACAATTGAATGTTCTGAAAATTGTTATCATGAAGCGCTAAAAACGGCCGGTAAAGTATACACGATTGATGAGATTATGCACCGAATAGAAAGGGAAAGCCGTTTTTGGGGACCGGGAGGCGGCGTGACTTTAGGAGGCGGCGAGGTTGCCGTGCAGTATAAGTTTGCTGCTGAGCTTTTGCGCCGCTGCCATGAGCGTTATATCAATACCGCAACTGAATCCTGCAGCTTTGCGCCATGGCCCCATCTTGAGCAGATTTATGAAAATGTAGACTGGGCATTTACCGACATAAAACATATGGATACCGAAAGGCACAAGGATGCTACTGGGGTTGGCAACGAGTTGATTCTTGAAAACATAGCAAAAATTGCCGAGCTTGGCCACAAGGGTAAACTTCGCCATATCGTACGGATACCTATCATTGATGGTTATAATTCTGATGAAGTTAATATTGTAAAAACGATTGCTTATATAAAAGAGATCGGAACGAAAGAGGTTAATATTTTACCATTCCACCGTTTGGGGGCCTCCAAATATGAGCAGCTTGGCCGTATATATGACTGCCGCGATATGACTGGCTGCTCTGAAGATATTCTGCATCGTATTCAAGTACAGTTTCAGACGGCAGGATTAACCTGTTATGTCGGCAGTGATACTCCCTTCTAAACTTATCTGCCACTGTTTTATCTGCAGGGTTTAGCAGGGAAAGGATATGAGATGTAATGGACAGTATACGAATTTTCCTTGTTAGCCTATAAAGTAAAAATAAGCCAGCCCGCTCTGGTCAGAAAACAGGGTTGGCTTATTTATTCGTGCTGATTATTCCTTATTTTTCCAACAGCAGCCAATTCGCCCGAAACGGCCGCATCAGATTCCAGTACCCCACCCCCAGCAGCTCATAATCCCTCGCCAGATTCAGCTTTGCCTCGATGCTCCTCACATCCTCAAACCAGACTTCATGTGCAATCCCGTTCCTTGTATAGTTAAAGTGAGGGCTTTGTGCAAGATCATCGTATTGTATAGATACCCCGTTTTCTGCTGCAATGTGCACAGCCTCCACATTACCGATCAGCCTTGCCTTGGTGATCCCTCTTTCATAGGGCAGCGCCCAGTCATAGGCATAGTTGGGAATCCCCATCAGTATCTTTTCCTTTGGTATCTGTGTCAGTGCATACTCCACCACCTGGCGCACCTTATTCAAAGGCGCCACAGCCATAGGCGGTCCGTATGTATAGCCCCACTCATATGTCATTAGAAAAACATTGTCCGCATTCGCGCCCAGAAGTGCATAGTCCATGCCCTCATATAAAAGGCCCGGCTGACCGGTGGAAGTCTTGGGCGCCAGCGCAACAGATGTCTTATATCCCTGTGCATTCATAACTTCCCGCACTCTGCCAACAAATTCCGCATATGCAACCCCATTTTCCGGAAGGATATACTCAAAATCAATATCCACTCCTGAATACCCCCTGTCCTGTACGGTGGACAGCAGGTTGTCGATTACCCTCTGCTGGATCACTTCATTTTCCACCAGCACTTTCACCAGCTGGTTATTAAAAGCCCCTCCCGAAAACGGTGTCAGTACCAGCAGCGGCTCAATACCGGCCTCCCAGGCTGCCTCAATCATCCAGAGATCGTCCTGCGGAGGCGGCACAAGTTCTCCCTCAAATGTAAAACCATATGAAAAGACCAATAATTCATTCAGGGCCGGGAACGCCTGTTCCAAAATATACGGCTCCACAAATGGATATGCATATCCCGTGACTAACATATCTCCACGCATACTCGCAGACTCTTCCGGCTGCAGGATAAGGAGTGCCTGCCCGATCACCAGCTGATCCTGGCTCGCCAGCTGATTGTCATATACCATTTTCCAGACGGGCACACCCGTCTGTGCTGAAATGGAAAACAATGTGTCTCCCTGTTTCACAACATAAATCACAAAATCACCCCCTATGTAATAACATATGAGGGTGATTTTTTATTTATGCCCAAAGGGCATTCCGTAACTTATGCCCTGACGGGCGGGTCTGCAGCAAGCTGCAGAATAATGTATGCCGAAAGGGTATCCCACGACTGTCTTATTTGTATTCGATTCCCAATACTCTGCAAAGCGTTGACTGCAGCACGCTTACATCAATTGGTTTTGCAACATGCGCCGTCATTCCGGCATCCATTGAGGCCTGGGCAACCCATCCGTTTTTACAAGGGAACTGGCTCCATACATTTCCAGGAGCTCACGGAGGATCTCCGCATTGATTGCATTATCCTCGGCTATCAAAAAACGGCGGCCTGCAAGGAATGCAGTATGGTCTTTTCTTTCTCCCCCATCGTCAGGATTCACAGCTGCTCTGTCCGGTTCCCCCACCTTTTCACATTCCAGAGTGACCTGAAATACAGTTCCCTGGTGCTCTTTGCTCTCCACGGTTATGACACCGCCCATCAGATCCACCAGACTCCTTGTGATACTCAGCCCCAGCCCGGTTCCTTCGACACATGAAGTATAGCTACTGCGGGAAAACGGCTCAAAAATATGTTCCAAAAACTCCTTCTTCATCCCCACGCCTGTATCTCGAATTGTAAAGCAGTACTGGACATAACCATCCCCCCGTACAGAAGACAGTTCTTCCGCCAGAAATACAACCGAACCGCCTTCCGGAGTAAATTTAATCTCATTACTCAGAATATTAATAAAGATCTGATTTAGGCGCAGCATATCGCCATAAACCCGAAGTTTCCTATGCCCTCAGTCTGCATATGAAACTGGATTCCTGCCGCCTTCGCCTGGGGCTCTATGATCGCTGCCAGTTCATCCATCAGTTTTGGCAGATAGATTTTCATTCTTACAAGGGCAATCTGGGACCGCTCAATCTTGCTCATATCCAGGACATCATTGATCAGACTCAGTAAATGCCTGGATGATATTGATATCTTTTTCAGGCAGTTCGATACTTTGTCCCGGTCGTCAATATGTGCACATGCCAGAGTAGTCATCCCCATGATCGCATTCATCGGAGTCCGGATATCATGACTCATGGCCGAGAGGAATTCGCTCTTCGCCTGGTTTGCCTCCTCGGCAAGTTTTTTCTCTTTTTTTCTTATAGTATTCTTTATATTTCTGCTTATTTCCATCCTTCATACTTATCGCTCCAAATTCTGATATCCAGTCTTCAGCATTTTTTTTAATAACAATAACTCTTCATCGACTACACGGTCAGTTCCATCGAACTCCGCAAATTCATCCAGTATATATTGCAGTGAATTCATCACAAAGGCCACCATCCGTTTTTCCCGTTCCGTATATTCCGTCTTTGTCCCATACTCTTCTACTTCTCCCAAAAACCGTTCAAAAAGCTGGTTGTTATTTGTTCTCAGATAATAATGTTACCGCTTATCCAGGGAGCACTTTTCAAACTGCTCCCAAAAGGCCTTCTGAAGCGGCTCCATTTCCAGAATTTCTTCCATCTTCACATCCCGGTTCAGTTGTTTTCCCAATGCCTCCTGCTGTTCTAAAAACTTCTGAAACATATAATCTGTAATATAAACAACTCAGTCTTTGAATCAAAATAGCAGTAAAATGATCCGATTGAGATATTTGCCTTTCTCACAATCTCCCGGACATTTGCATCATGATAGGAATGCGTGGAGAATTCCTCCACTGCCGCTTTTAGAAATATTTCCCGCTTTTCATCTGCAAGATTAAAAAAAGTCATTTTTGGCATTTTTTGCTCCTTTTACCGTTTGGATCTCGGATCCAGCGCGTCTCTCAGTCCATCACCCAGCAAGTTCATAGCCAGAGTCATTAGCATTGAAGGAATACAGGTAAAAATGTCTACCAGTCTCATGATTATATTATCCAGCCCCTTTTGTACGATCCCGCTTAACTGATATGCCTCTATTCCCAGATCACGGTCATAGTAGATATGACGCTGCTCCTGCTTTTTGATCATGGTTTGTTTACCTCCTAAATATTGGATTAGATGATTATAACATGTAGGATTTGTTTTTTCTTGTATAATATGACACGATGAATACAAGAGAGGGGCTGCCTTCACGACGCCCCCCTTTTCATCATAATGCAGAGATCTCATTCAGGTTCCTCTTTCTACAAACCCGTGATATCCCTATTGAAAATACGATTTCAACCATCTGATAGATTACATTCAGGAAGACAAACAGCATCAGTATTGCGTTTACATGAATCCCAAAAGGCATATAGTCCTGAATTGCAATCGACAATGATTTCTGAACAGCTCTCGCAGTCAAAATGCCTGGAATAAGCGTTATCATCAAAGCAGCCCACACAATGGGACGGTAAATATAAACCAGCATTTTTCGGATTTCCTTCTGACTGTATCCCAAAAGCCTTAAGATGGACATATCCCTCTGATTGTCCTGGAAATTGAGATACAGCGCAAGGAACAGCAGTATACATCCTATAATCGCGCCAATCACCTAGTTTATGACTGCACTCGTTTTATTGGAGGTAGCATCCCGCTGAAGCATCTGCTTCACCTGTTCTTTGCTGATTGCCGTACCATCTTCTGACACCGGGCTCAAAAAGGAGCCGCGGGCTTTTGATCACAGCCCGCGCGATAGAGGTTCTCTGCTGCTGTCCCCCGGAGAGCTCAGCAGGAAACTTATGCAGCAAATCTTCCAACTGGAGAATGCGCACCAGGCGGTCTTCAGCCCGGAAAGAATATTTAACAGGGTGCTTTTCCCGGAACCGCTGGGGTCCAGGATGGCGGTGAATGTATTTTCATGGACTTTTGTCCGGTAGAGATCGGTAAGATAGCCAACCAGATAAATCACGAAAACCATAATGACTAATACCCATACAGGAATACTCTGATACCAGTGGAATGCGGCGCCCAATAACAGTGTGGCAAACAAGGTATAGCTGATATCCAGCATAATTTCAAAAAACGGATTTTGGATATTCCGCCTGTGGGTCACAAAAAATCCCAAATGCATCAAGGTACTTAGCACTGCAATCTCAAGAATTGTATGGATAAAAACGGCTTTTCCGCCGTACAGCAATGCGACAACAGAAAGGGCAAGCACGATAATCCCTGTAGACGCCATAATATGAATCACTATTTTTTTCATCTCTATGTCCCCTCCTGTAATTTACGTTTAATATCAGCCAGATATTTTCTGGTAACATTCAGCCCCTCCCCGTTTTTTAATGTAGCTTCCATACGGCCATTTAACAGAGGGCGTACAAAGTCCAGCACATGGATATTCAAGATGCATGATTTACTGATCTGTACAAACCCATCCGGCGACAGAGTTTCTAATAACTGATACAGGCGCACGTCTGTACAGTAAACTTCATTTTCACAGTAGACAAAAGTACGTTTATCCACGCTTTCGATGTAGTAAATATCTGAGGCATTGAGCAACTTCTCATTCCCGTCAGCGGTGCATCTGATTTGGGTATCTGCTGACCGGACCAGCGAAATGAGCCTTGTTACATCCTGGTTCATTTCCGGATATTTTATGGAAACCTCGATTTCTTTCTGGGTTGTATCTTGTTCCAGCTTGAGTAACAATGTAGTACCTCCTGCTATTTATGAAATTAGATCCGGAGTCATGGTACGCTTATTTTGTGGATATCGCATTCTAAAGATACGATGCTTTATATATGGCGGACATCTGACGGGCAGCATACGGCTTAAAAGAAGTATACACATCGTCCGGAGAAAAGGCAATTGGGAAATAACTGACTTACATAAGGATATGACTGACTTACATAGGGAATTGACCTGAACATAAAAACGGCTGCTCTTCATAGCGAAGAAGCAGCTGTCTCTTTACTATTTTTTTTCAATTCTTTTAGTGAAAAATCAAGAATTTTCTCTTTTCTTTCCACCAACATTGTAAAATAAAATCTTTTTTGCAGTCCGCTAATAAAGGGAGTTGTTTCCAGCAGTGTCTGTATCCGGCTGATATGAATTCTGGGAACAATCCTCTTTAAATCGAGATTTTCGGTAATATCCAGAGTACACCTCCAGTAATGCTGCGCCTTTGCAGGTTTTTTACCTCTAATTTTTACTCACACCACGAGCATTGCATCGCCAAAACTAAAAAATCTGTACCCCTCCCTGACCGCCTCCTCATAAGCCGCCAGCACATGCTCCCTGCCCGCCAGTGCAGACACCAGCATAATCAAAGTAGATTCCGGCAGGTGGAAATTCGTGATCAGTCCATCCAGCACCTTAAACTGATACCCCGGATAAATAAAGATTTCCGTCCAGCCGCTGCACGCCTTCAGCCTTCCATCCTCCCCTGACGCAGACTCTATAGTCCTGCAGCTGGTCGTCCCAACGCAGATCACGCGTTTTTTCTGTTCCTTTGCACGGTTGATCTTATCCGCAGCATCTTCATCAATGAGATAGAACTCGGAATGCATATGATGATCTGTAACTTCCTCCACCTTTACAGGCCGGAAAGTCCCCAGCCCCACATGGAGTGTTACTCTGGCAATATCCACGCCCTTTTTTCCGATATCCTCCAGAAGCTGCGGGGTAAAATGCAGCCCGGCCGTAGGCGCAGCAGCAGAGCCTTCATGCACGGCATATACCGTATTATACCGCTCCTTATCCTGCAGCTGATGTGTAATATAAGGCGGAAGCGGCATCTGTCCCAATCGGTCCAGTATTTCCTCAAAAATACCTTCATACTCAAAATGTATCAGCCGGTTTCCCTCGTCCACTACATCCACCACTTCGCCCACCAGGATACCATCCCCAAAACTGATTTTCGTCCCCGGTTTTGCCTTTCTGCCCGGTTTCACAAGGGTCTCCCACACATCATTTTCTTTCCGTTTCAGCAGCAGTACCTCTATCTTTGCATCCGTGCCTACTTTGGAGCCGATCAGTCTGGCGGGTATCACTTTGGTGTCATTGATCACCAGACAGTCCCCTGGGTTCAGGTATTCGATTATGTCTTTGAAATGCCGGTGTTTCGTCTCACCGGTCTCTTTATCCAAAACCAGAAGTCTGGAACCGGATCTGTCCTCCAGCGGGTCCTGTGCGATCAGCTCCTGCGGCAGTTCATAATAAAAATCACTTGTTTTCAACTTTAAATCCTTCTTTCTGCTATTCGGGAACCGTCTGCCCTGCATAGGACATCAAGACGCCGCTCCCGTATTTTTCTGTCAGACTGCTCAACACCTGCATATCCGATTTTGGCAGGATCTCTTCCGCCCTGCCAAAAAGAGAGGCCAGCGCCGGCTCTTTCATATCCGGCTGGTAAAATGTAGTGTTTCCAACCTCATACTGCATTTCCACAGCCAAATCCTCAAATGTGGTGATCTCATCGATCAGGCCGTTATCCAGGGCCTGCTGTGCGGAATAGGGGCGTCCGTCAGCCAGTTCTCTGACCGCTTTTTCGGGCATCCCCCTGCCCTGGGCCACCGCGTCAACGAATCGGTCATATTCTTCCTCAATAATATCCCGGTAAATTTTCAGCTGTTCCTCGTCGGGACTGCTCATGTCTTTGTTGTCCCCGGTTGTCACACTGTAATACTTGATCCCCAGCTTCTCATACAAACCGGACAGATCGTAGCCGGACATAATCACCCCGATGGAACCCGTCAGGGTTCCTTTATTCGCACCAATCCAGTCCGAGGGCGCGGCAATATAATAAGCGGCGGAGGCGCCGTAATGGTTCATGTATGTCCATACCGGCCGTCCCGTTGTGTCTTTATACTCTGCAATCTTGTCATAGAGTTCCACACCTTCGTAGGTGGTTCCCCCCGGTGAATCCACATCCAGCAGAATTCCGCTGTTATTAGGGTCATACATCATGGCGTCGATATAGTCCATCAATGCCTGATGCTGGTAGCTCTGCGGCTGGTCGAACATACCGGTCCTGGCCTGCGGTTCGATTGTGCCGTAGACACTGACAATCCCCACATACGGCTCCGTTGGGAGCGTGATTGACATATTCCCTCCTGTCAATACCCACTCCGAGGATTCCTGCGCAGAAGGACCCGCCGTATGAAATAAAGTTCTCACCACAAGCCTGACAAAAACTGCCACAATCAGGATTGCAGCCACAACAACTGCAACAATAATCTCTGCAGTATGATTTTTCTTTTTCATATGATCTGCCTTTCTTCTATAAATATATAGAAAGTACAAAATGTGTTTTAAATTCACTGCGCCCGTCTGAAAACCCCGTCAGGCGGGACACTCAGCCGGGCACATGGATGATTTAACACACCTTACTGTCTCAGTTCGATTCCCATCTCCTCCAGCGCGCTCAGAATCTTCTTCATGGCTGCTGCCACATCAGATTCTTCCAGGGTCTTATCCTTTGCACGGAACACGATAGAATATGCAATTGATTTGAAACCAGGTTTAATCTGGGCTCCCTCATATAAGTCAAACAGCGCGTAACGCTCCAGATAGGAACCGCCCTTCTTCTCGATGACTTCTTCGATCTGTCCTGCCAGGATATTCTTCGGAACCACCATACTAATATCCCGGGTAACCGCAGGATACTTTGCAATTCCGTTATATTTTCTGTCAAACGTAGCATACTCCAGTATCTCCGGCATATCAATCACTGCCACATATGCACGCTCTCCGATCCCGTAATGATCGGCCACATCCGGATGTACCTCACCGAGATAGCCGACGACTCTTCCCTCGTAAATAATGTTTGCCTGACGGCCGGGATGAAGATATGGCTTCCCAGCATTCGGATCGTAAGTTTCTTTCTGTTTCATGCCGATTTTCTCAAAAAATTCTTCCACTACGCCCTTCATACTGAAAAAGTCACCGTTCCCGTACATTCCCAGTGTAAACTGCATGCGTTCCTCGGGCAGTTCTGTCAGGGGAAGCTGTTTCGGAAGATAAATATTACCCAATTCATACAGACGTACGTCTTTGTTTCTGCGGTTGTAGTTTGTTGCCAGCGAGGTCAGCATTCCGTTTAGGGATGTTGTGCGCATGACACTGTAATCCTCCCCGAGTGGGTTCATGATCTCTACTGTATTTCTGAGTACAGAATCTGCCGGCAGCAATAATTTATCAAATACTTTCGGACTTTCAAAGGAATAACTCATGCCCTGGCTGAAACCACAGAACTCTGCAATATCTCTTGCCACTTCTTCCACCTTAAGCTTAAAGGAGAGCTTTCCTGCCGTTGCTTCCCCGCTGGGCAAAGTCGTTGGGATATTGTCATATCCGTAGAACCTGGCAACTTCCTCTGCCAGATCTGCCAGGCAGAACAAATCATGGCGGAAGGTCGGCGCAATCACTTCTTTTGCTGCGGCATCATATTCCAAGCCGATTTTCTCAAAATAACCGAGCATTTCTGCTTCTGTTATCTCTGTTCCCAGCAGTGCATTGATCTTTGCAGCGTCAAAAGGCACTCTGACCGGTTCTTTTACTTTCCCATATACGTCTACGGTTCCGCCCACTACTTCTCCTGCGCCCATCTCTTCTACCAGCTGGCAGGCACGGTCAATTGCAGCTTTTGCATTGTTCGGGTCCAGGCCCTTTTCAAACTTGCCGGATGCATCCGTACGCAGTCCTACTCTCTTGCTGGACTTCCGGATATTTACCCCGTCAAAGCAGGCAGCCTCAAACAGCATCGTCTGTACATCGTCTGTAATCATAGAGTTTTCTCCGCCCATGATTCCCGCGATGCCGATCTCTTTCTCGCCGTCGCAGATCATCAGCACTTCTTTGTCCAGCTTTCTTTCCTGCCCGTCAAGGGTGGTAAACTTATCCCCATCCTGTGCGGTCTTAACGACAATCTGTCGTCCCGCAATGGTGTCCAGGTCATAGGCATGCATCGGCTGGCCGTACTCTTCCATTACATAGTTCGTAATATCGACCAGATTATTGATCGGACGGATTCCCACAGATGCCAGCCTTCTCTGCATCCATTCCGGTGATGGGCCGATCTTAATATTTTTCACAACTCTAGCACAGTAACGCGGACAGAGGTCTGTATTTTCCACGCTTACCTTAATATAATCGTTGACATCCTCTTCGTTTCCTGTCTCTTTTACAACAGGAGGATGGAATTCCCTGCGAAATGTAGCCGCAGCTTCTCTTGCAATGCCAATAACGCTGTAGCAGTCCACTCTGTTTGATGTCACCTCATACTCGAAAACCACATCATTGAGGCCCAATGCCTCCACCGCACTGGCTCCAATCTCCGCATCCTCCGGCAGAATATAGATACCGCTTTCAGGAGCATCGGGATACATTTCCTTCGTAGAACCCAGCTCCTCAATGGAGCACATCATCCCGCAGCTCTCCACACCGCGGAGTTTGCCCTTTTTAATCTTGATTCCTCCCGGAGTCTTTGAACCGTCATGTCCTCCGGCAACACGCCCGCCGTCCAGCACAATCGGAACCTTATTCCCCTCGTGGACATTGTCCGCACCGGTAACAATCTGTAACATTTGGTTTCCTACATTCACCTGGCAGACGATTAATTTATCTGCGTCCGGATGTCTTTCAATTTTATCGATCTGTCCGATCACAATCTTGTCCAGATCCGCATCCAGCACTTCATAGCCTTCTACCTTTGTTCCGGACAATGTCATTGCATCTGTATACTCCTGCGCAGTTACATCCAGATCAGGAACATACGCTTTAATCCATGATAATGAAGTATTCAATCTTATTTCCTCTCTTTCTGCTTATTCATATTATCCAATATACTTTCCATACCCGCCGGCTGTTCTAGAACTGTTTCAGGAAACGGATGTCATTCTCGTACAGCAGCCTCATATCGTCGATTTCATATTTTAACAGGGCAATACGCTCCAGTCCCATGCCAAATGCAAAGCCGGAATATTCTTCCGGGTCAATACCGCACATTTCCAGAACATGCGGATGTACCGCCCCACAGCCGAGAATCTCAATCCACCCGCTGCCTTTGCAGAATCTGCATCCCTTGCCGCCGCATTTGAAGCAGCTCACATCCACTTCGGCGCTCGGCTCTGTGAATGGGAAATGGTGCGGACGGAATTTGGTCTTTGTTTCCGGTCCGAATAATTCTTTTGCAAATACCTCCAGCGTGCCCTTTAAATCGGCGAAGGAAATGTTTTTATCAATGACAAGCCCCTCAACCTGGTGGAAGGATGGAGAATGTGTCGCATCCACTTCATCAGACCGGAATACCCTGCCCGGTGCAATCATGCGGATCGGCAGTTTCCCCTGTTCCATCACACGCGCCTGTACTGGAGAAGTCTGGGTACGCAGCACAATATCTTTATTGATATAGAAGGTATCCTGCTCGTCCTTTGCCGGATGGTCAGCCGGAATATTCAGCTTCTCGAAATTGTAAAGATCATATTCCACTTCCGGGCCTTCCACAACCTCATAGCCCATACCCACGAAAATGTTTTCCACTTCTTCCAGTGCTATTGTGTTCGGATGTCTATGGCCAACCATATTTTTCTTAGAGGGCAGTGTCACATCAATGACTTCCGCTTTCAGCCTCTCTTCTCTCAGAATACGTTCCATCTTTGTTTTGGACTCTTCCAGCACGGCCTCAATCGCCGCTCTCGTCTCATTCACAAGCTGCCCTACCTTCGGCCTGTCCTCTGGCGCTACATCTTTCATTCCCTTCAGGACAGAGGTCAGCTCCCCCTTCTTTCCAAGGAATTTAACCCGCACATCATTCAATTTCTCTGGAACATCCGATGCCTGAATCTGTGCAATCGCTTCTTCTTTGATTCGCTCCAATCTCTCTTTCATTTAGCATTCTCCTTTCTTAGCGGACGCAGCAGCCTCTCATAAGCTGCGTCTCAGACAGCGCTTCACCTGTATCTCTTTTTAATAAAACATCCCAAAATCATTAGGGTATCCCGCCCGAAGGGCTTTGGCGCCGCCATGCCTCTTTGCGGCTATATACCATATGGCGGCGTGTGCATCCTCCCGGAGGGTTTTATGATATAGGATTTTCCTATATCATAAAAAAACTCCGTCCCTGAAAGGGACGAAGTTCTACACTCGCGGTACCACCCTAATTCCCGCAGTATTCCTGCAGGCTCTTAGCTTTGTGTAACGTACAACATACGGCATTCTCTACTATTGGTTCAAGAATGCAGCTATCGTGGGAATTTCGATTGCCATCTGAACTAAAGAAAACTTGCAGCCAGTGATTTTCTCTCTCTGATAGAAAATGGTTCTCTACTATACACGGTTATCGCTTTTTTTTATTCTGATATATCTTGTATTATATCGGATTTACTTTATAATTGTATCACAAGGTTTTTTATTGTCAAGGATTTTCTTATTTTCTCATTCTGTCCCCTTTTCTCTCCTCCAGGCCTTCCAGCAGGGCATTCAGTTCTCCGCCAAGCAGGATGACATACATGCAGACATACAGCCACAGCATGATCAGTATAATTGTTGTAAGGCTGCCGTACATACTGGAAAATCCGGTAAAAATATCCAGATAAACGGAAAATATAAAGGAAATTAACAGCCATCCGCAGGAAGTAAAGACCGCACCCGGGAGCTGCTGTTTCATAGTTGTCTTGGACAGGTTCGTCCGGTTCGGAAGGTACTTATAGACCATATCCCAGAATAAAGTCAGAACTACCAGAGTCAGCAGCGTTCTGATACGAATCAGAAAATCCATAATCGTCGTCAGTACCGGCACATGCTTATATACAATGATACTAATACTGTTGCCGAACACAGAAAGTGACAGAGATAATACGATCGCCAGTATGAATATAACTGTGTAAAAGGAAGCACGCAGCCTCAGATAAAAATAATTTCTGGTCTCAGTATTTTCATAAATCAGATTCATACCCGATGTCATCGCGAGCACGCCCTTCCCTGCAGACCACAGAGCTACGATTATGGTCACTGGGATGATCGTGCTGGACTGCCGGTACACCTGATCCACGATGGAGGAGATCAGCCCTTCCACAGACGTTGGAAATACCTGAGTTACTGCAGCCATCACATCCTGCCGTGTTACCGGTGTAAACTGTACCATTGTCAGAAGCAGCAGTATAATAGGTATTAAAGACAGCACGAAAAAGTATGCCGCCTGCGCCGCATACGCCCCTGTATGGTGTGAACCCAATATAGAAGCCAGTCTATTAATTTTTCGTGTAATGCTTTTCACTCTTCCCTTCATCCTGTTCTCCTGCCTATCCTATTAATAAACTTTTCAAATCATACCATAAAGAAGGAATTTATTCAAGCTCAAGAGCTCTGAATCCCCTATTTCACGGCATTACCCTATATTCTATTAGAATCAGTATAACCGCTTTCATACCCATATATGAAGCTGGACAAAGAAAAAGACAGCTGCACGCTGACAGCTGTCTTTATCTTTAGTAAGTTTCCCCAAAATGCCGGTCCTGTATTTTGACTCCTAGCCGCAGCTAGGTGGGCAACCGCATCTGCTTTTCTGTCTTCCACTGCTAATCGGAGGCTTGACATATTACAGAAATATAAGAATCCCGTTTAAAGTATTGTAGGTTCAAAATAGCAGGGTTATCGAACATTCCAGGTTTTCTTTAAAAATATTATACCCCATTTATCTAAAATTTACAACTGCTATTAATGGCTATTTTTATTTCCTTTTTTTGTGATTATTTCTTATTTCGAAACCGTGCATTTTATGCTGTTATATGATATAGTTATTGGTATACTTATTTCGATAAAGGAGTCTTAATTTATGAAAATGAATGAGTTAAAGCTTGTCTATTTCAGTCCAACAGGCACAACACGAAAGGTCATCATGGAAGTTGCGAGGAATATTGATCTAAAATCCGTCTCCTTTGACCTTACAATCCACAAAGAGAAAAGAGCGCCTCTTCAGTTTAAAAAAGATGATTTTGTTTTATTTGGTATTCCTGTATACAGCGGCCGCGTACCGAAAACATTCCTGGAATACTTTGACGGCCTGAACGGGGACAGCACTCCTGCCGCACTGGTCGCTACATATGGATGCCGTGAATATGAGGATGCGCTTCTGGAGCTCAAAACAGAAGTAGAAAACCGCGGATTCAAAGTAATCGGCGCCGCCGCATTCCCTACAGAACATTCAATTGTACGCTCCGCCGGTCTCGGCCGTCCGAACAAAGCGGACATGAAAATCATTGCAGACTATGGTATTCAGCTGAACCGCCGCATCAAGAAGGAAGAATCCTTCGATCAATTTAACATCCAGGTTCCCGGTAATACGCCATACAGAAAGTACCGCCGTGCCCCGCTCCATCCAAAAGTAGACGTAAACCGCTGTACCGAATGCGGCGCCTGTGCCAAGTCCTGTCCGGCAGGTGCAATATCAGCCGAGAGCCCCAAAAAGATAAACAAAAAGAAATGCATCACCTGCCATAAGTGCATCCGTATCTGTAAACAAAAGGCGCGTTATCTCGGCAACTTAAAAACAAAAATGGCTTTCAAAAAAATGAACAAAATCTGCCAGAACGATAAGGCGGCTGAGGTATTCTTGTAAGAGCAGGAGGGACGCCTGACGTGGAACGGGACGGGGGGATTGCGGTTTTTCCTGCCGGCTGGATGAGCCAGCCAAGCGGGCTGTAAGGCGCGGGGCTTCCTGCCTGTAAGGTCGGTTTAAAACTTCCGTATAGCGGACGACTAGAAGATCTAACAGAGCCAGAGGCGCCCAGAAGGGATGTTCCCTTCTGGGCGCCTCTGGCTCTGTTAGATCTTCTTCGTTAAGCGGTCAGGATTTTAAACTGACCTTACAGGCAGGAAGCCTCGCGCCTTACAGTCCGCTTGGCGTCCTCCCATCCATTCCCAAGCCAAAAGCCCGCGAACTAGTTTAATTCATCTACTACTTTCTGGATTGCTGCGAGTGCATCATCCGGAAGTTTATCATATCCTTCTTTCGCTGTCTCGAAAGCTTTGATCTCGTTGACACGGTCGTTCATACGAGCTTTCAGCTGTCCGACATATTCCGGATCATTCATATCCGGTACAAAGCCTTCCCAGTCGAGAATCTCGATGTCTGAGAACGGTCCCCATTTGTGGAAGTCTGCTTTTTTCTCTACGATTGCTTCCAGAATTCCAAGGGTGTCTTTTGGCTGTACCTTCTTGCCCATGAAATCACCTGTGTTGATGATGTAGCAGTCTACGTTCTTTTCTTCAACCAATTTTTTGAACTTCTCGTAGTCGTTAGCCAGCGGATAGGTTCTGAATGGGTTTGCATATGGCACTACTACCAGTTTGTTCGGGTCTACGCCAGGAGCAAGTCTCTCAGCTGTAGATCTCTTTGTTGCAAGTGTAGCTCCCATTACGGATGCAAGGGAAGCTCCTTTTAATTTAACTACCGGCGGAATGGTAGGATCTTTCATGATCCAGAAGATTGCGTTAACAGGAGCCTCGATCTTATCCACACGGTTTGGTGACCATAATTTGGATTTGATAGCACGTCCGTTACCATTTCTTACGTCTTCTGTTACTAACTGTACTTTTCCGTCTTCGTCAAGTGTAGCGGAACAGTTCTGCGCTGTCAGCAGATACTTGTTGTCTTCGCATCCTGTCGGGTAATCCTGTGTCTTGTCAAAGTAGGTCGGCTCGATGGCAATAGATGCGCATGTATCTGTGTTGATGATAAAAGCGTCATCGTGAAGAACTTTGATATCGTACTTTCCGTCATGTTTTGCATGTGTGATTGTAGATTTACCCGATCCGGACAGACCGTATACGGATGCAACGTACTTGCTTCCGTCAGCCAATGTGTATTCTTTTTGTCCGCCATGGCAGGAAGCATATCCGTTGCGGTTTGCAATCGCCCATACCATCGTAAGTGTTCCTTTTTTGTGCTCTCCGAAGTATCTCATACCAAGGATGCATGCACAGTTTGTATCTGTGTTGAAATAGCACAGTGTCTGAGGATCGCTCAGGCAGCTGTAATCAACTCCCGGATGAGCAACCGGTGTCCACTGCGGATCGGAGAAAATATAGATGTCTGGTTCTTTTCCATCGCCAACTGGAACAGATTCTTTATACATCTTTACATAATCATCTGACATATACTGGAAGTTCAGCATCCAGGAATACATGATGTTCTCTTCGCCTTCCGGAATCAGGAGGTGTACCTTAACCATGAATTCCGGGTCAAGCCCTGCATATACAGTCGCATGATACAGCTTTTTGTAACGAGCGCTGTAAATAGCATCCATAGCCACTTTGTCTAATTTGTCGCAGTCTACTCCAGGTTCTCCAGAGATGCGGCGTGCTGCGGCATAACGTCCTGTAATTGCGCCGTCGTTGAATAAAAGCACCTTAGCGTCTGCATCCAGACCAAATTCTTCACCTCTATATACGGGCATATCTGTTACGATTGTTCCCGGAGAATTCTTCGCCAGATTATATGCCTCTTTTAATGTGTTAACTGGAACTACATTGTTTCCATAAAATGCTGCTTCAATAATGGATCTTGTTTTTGAAAATCCTGGTTTGCCCTTTCCAATTTCACTAATTGGATAATATGCTTTTGTTGACATAGTGTAATTTCCTCCTTCAAATCGAAATTTGTTCTATTATCTCATGTTCGTTATAAAAAGTCAACAGTTTTATTGAAAGACATATCTGTCTCAGTTTCATTTATCACCGCTTTTTCGGGTAAAAGCATATAAAAAAGCGCAAAAATGCAAGAATCCATATTGCATCCTGCATTTTCGCACTGAATATATATCTTTTTATTGATATTTTATATCTTTTTATCCGTATTTTTGCAACTTCCTCGTTAAATGTTTCACTAACTACTCAAAGTATTTCTTTTTCAGCTTGGTTGTAAATACCATATACCAGATCAGTACAATAAGAAATACAACCATAGCAATCAGATCCAAAACTTTCATAGGGAATATAAAGTAATGGATTGCATCCACCGCTCCATACAGGGTTGTGAAAATGCCAAATACCAGAACAGCGGGGAGCGCTTTTTGAATAAACTCCTCTTTGTTGCTGCACATCTGTTCCGTGATTCCCTTGCCAAGCAGCAGGATTTCATTAATGTGTCCTTCCTTTTTCATTTTCACATAGGCGTACAGCCCATAGATGCCACATCCAAATATCAGGAGGCTGAGCGCCCCAAACATATCTTCCATATATTACACCTCTACTCCCAGGATCTCTTTTACGGTATCCTTCATCTTATCTGCGTCGCACTCTCTTGTGTGCAGAATCTCTGCGTTGCGGATTTCTTCGATTGCATTCGGCACATCAACCTGTGATACTTTCTCTAGTTCATCAATCAGTGCGAACTCATCAAGGGCGTCATACTCCTGGTCGATCGCTGTCATAACGCTTCTTGCAAACTTATATGGACTTGCAGTAGATGCGATCAGCGCTTTTCTACTGTCTTTGCTCTCCTCCCGGTATGCTTTGCACACATGGGCTGCTACCGCCGTATGTGTATCCATCACATAACCAGTGGATCGGTACGTATCACGGATGGCTGCCTTTGTTTCCTCTTCGTCTGCAAAACCACCGATAAAATCAGCCAGTTTTTCTTTCATGTCCGGCGTTATCTCGTATGCCCCCTCTGTCTTCAGCTGCTGCATAAGAGCGGCATTTTTCCCTGCATCCTGGCCTGCAATCGTGTAAATCAGGCGCTCCAGATTGCTGGAAATAAGTATATCCATAGAGGGGGACGAGGTCAGCACAAATTCGCGGTTCCTGTCGTATCTGCCTGTCTTGAAGAAATCAAACAGTACTTTATTTTCATTGGATGCACAGATCAGCTTCTCAATCGGTACCCCCAACTGTTTTGCATAATATGCAGCAAGTATATTGCCAAAGTTCCCCGTAGGCACTGTAACATTGATCTTTTCTCCCGCTTCAATCTCTTGGTTCTGCAGAAGTTTTGCATATGCGTACACATAATACACAACCTGAGGCACCAGTCTGCCGATATTAATAGAGTTAGCAGAGGAGAACTGATATCCGGAATCAGCCAGTTCTTTTTCCAGCTCCCGATCCTCGAACAGAGCCTTCACTCCGCTCTGGGCATTATCAAAATTGCCGTGGATGGCAACTACAGAAGTATTCTTTCCTTTCTGTGTCACCATCTGCAGTTCCTGTACCCTGCTCACACCGTCCTTTGGATAAAATACAATAATCTTCGTACCAGGAACATCCGCAAATCCCGCCAGGGCAGCCTTCCCCGTATCCCCGGAGGTTGCCGTCAGAATGACGATATCCTTTGTTACGTGGTTTTTCCTGGCTGCAGTTGTCAGCAGGTGCGGCAGAATGGAAAGCGCCATATCCTTAAACGCAATGGTAGCTCCGTGGAAAAGTTCCAGGTGATAAGTATCCCCCACCTTGACCAGCGGCGCAATTACTTCTGTGTCAAACTTCTCGTCATATGCGCAATTAATACAGTGCTTCAGTTCTTCTTCGGAAAAATCAGTTAAAAACTGCTTCATTACCGCATAGGCAGTCTCCTGATAGGTCATATCCTTCAAGTCGTCCATTGTTACATCCAGTTTTGGAATGCTCTCCGGCACAAACAGACCGCCGTCCTCGGCCAGTCCCTTCAGAATTGCTTCGGAAGCGGTCGCTGTATTGTTGGCATCCCTTGTACTTTTGTATAATAGATTCATTCTCTTACCCTCTTTTTCTTTCTTCGCTGTGTTACTGCACTGCATTATATCATATGTTTTAGTTTTAATCAATTTTGTTTGCGAAATATAATAAACAGAATTCCGCTCGCTGCCATCAGCATGGGATAAAACAGGTATGGAGTGATATCGAACGGTGTAAGGCCGGTCAGGGTTGCAGCCGACAGCATCTGTGCGCCGTAAGGAATCATCCCCTGCCCCACCGAGGTAAACATATCAAGCAGGGAGGCCGAACGTTTTGGGGCGATCTCATATTCATCACTGATTTCCTTTGCAATCGGCCCTGCCATAACAATTGCCACCGTATTATTAGCCGTACACAGATCCACAAACAGTGCGAGCAGCGCAATGCCAAGCTCCGCGCCCCGTTTTCCTCTGATCCTGCTCTTAATCAGCCTTAGTATAAAATGAATCCCGCCGTATTCTTTTACAAGAGCCACAATGCAGGCAACAATAATAGAGATTACCGTAATGTCATACATGGATGTCACGCCGTCTCCGACCACATTAAACAGATCGGCTACCGCTATACTGCCTGTTGCAACACCCACAAGCAGCGAGATTACCGTACCGCCGATCAAAACCAGAAATACATTGATTCCAATCAGCGCACCCACCAGTACCAATATATAAGGAAGCACCTTCCAAAGGTTATACTCCATGATTGTAGTGCTGCTCAGACGTACATCTCTGGTAATAATCAGAAAAATAATAATTGTAATAACAGCAGCCGGAAGCACCAGCAGAAAGTTCGCTTTAAACTTGTCCTTCATCTCGCATCCCTGAGTCTTTACTGCCGCAATGGTCGTGTCCGAGATCATGGATAAGTTGTCTCCGAACATGGCGCCGCAGACAACCGCACCGATACAGATTGCCAGAGAGGATCCTGTCTTTTCCGAGATTCCGATTGCAATCGGCGCCAGCGCGGCAATCGTCCCCATGGAAGTTCCCATAGAAATCGAGATAAAGCAGCCAATCACAAACAGACCAACCACGGCAAATCTTGCCGGAAGAATGGAGAGCCCGAAATTAACCGTGCTCTCCACGCCGCCTGCCGCCGTCACAGCACCGGAGAATCCACCGGCACATAAAAAGATCAGGCTCATTGTGATAATGTTCTCGTCTCCCGCCCCTGATGCAATAATTTTTATCTTTTCCCCAAAAGTCACTGTTTTATTCTGCATAAATGCCACAAACAACGCTATCAAAAAGCCTACGATTGCGGGCATCGCGTAAAAATCTTTGGTCATTATTCCCGCGCCCAGAAATATAACCAGGAATACGGCAATGGGCAGCAGCGCCACAGCCCTTCCATTGTCTGCCTCTGTTTTTGTATTTTCCTGTCTCATTCCATACCCTCTCTTAATCAAAATATTTCCCGTAAACTTCGGATATCTATCCCCAGTTCCTCTTGTCTCTGGCTTATATATATATCTGCCCCTTTATAACAATACAGGTCATGCCGGACACATTCCGCCGCCATGGCAACCATAGGCTTTGATTTTGTCCAGATGACCTCGGACACAGCATCGCTGACGATCTGGCCGAATACAGCCTCCTTTTTATCGGAAACCAAGGTCAGAAAACGCCCTCCCATCTCCTCTTTCTTTTCTTCCAGCATTCCATGCCTGCAGCAGTGGTCCAGCGGTACTTCGTCCTGCGCTTCTCCAAAGTAAACGATTCCCAGACGGATTCCCTTTTTCTCCAGTTCCTGTATCTCTTCCAGTATCTTTGGCAGATCCTCTGCCCAGATCTGCAGCAGCAGTTCCGAACGTGTATCCTTCAGAATGCTTCGGCATACTGCGATCACATTATCATACTCCCGTATATGCCAGAATCTGTCCAAATCCGTCTCCGCCCTGTAATCATGCAGCAGCTCCTCAAGCTTATTCAGGATCTTATCCGTCTCATCCCTGACCCTGCCTGAAATCTCTTCAAACGGCACTGCCGCGTAACGATTTGAACACTCCTCCTCAGAATACAGTATAAATCCTTTCATGACAAGAGATTCGAGCACATTATAAATTTTCGAACGGGGAACCGCTGAATACTTACTTGCCTCATATCCTGTCATGCCCCCATTTCTTAGCAAAACAAGGTATACCTTCGCCTCCGAATCTGTAAATCCAATTTTATTTAACAGATAAACTCTGTCATCCTGCAGCATTTTTCTCTCCTTTTATTGCGGCCTCTTCACACAGCCGCATCGCCCCACCTTGCTCTGCCTGTCTGCCTGTTCCTGCAGATAGATTCGGGCATACCTTACGCCTCTTCAGCGGCGGGTATGCCATTCTTACCGCTCTCCTTTCCCAATCTTTTTCCAGGCTGTTGCACACCTTCGCTGCTCCTATGCCAGGAATGTCCCTACTCCGGCCGCAACCGCCTTATCATATATCTTTTTTGCTGTTACCAGATCCTGCGTTCCGATTCCGACCGTCTTAAAAACGATAATATCTTCCTCAGATCTGCGGCCTTCTATATCCCCCAAAAGCACATCGCCCAGGTCACCGGTAAAATCATCCTCTGTGATCAGCCCTGTTTCCAGAGGTATAATAATATCCCCCGCCTCCGACAGCACTGCCTTTCTCGAATCAAAATAGATACCGGATGCCCGTTTCAGCACGACCGGATCCATCTCCTGCATATGAGGCTGGTTAGAGCCGACACAGCTGACAGTGGCCCCCTTCTTCACCTTGCTGCCATCGAATACCGGAGCCACAGAAGGAGTTGCGCTAATCAGCAGATCCGCATCCTCCACGGCATCATCCGAGCTTTCAGCCGCCAGAATCTGTGCTCCGTAATCCCCCAGCTCCCGATTCATCTTCTCCACAAATGCCCAAAGCCTTTCTTTATCCTGATCAAATACCTTAACCTGATCCAAATCTCTCACTGTCAGCATTGCCTCCAGCTGCGTGGCCGCATGTCCGCCGGTTCCGATCAGAGCTCCCTTTTCACATTTTTTATTTGCCAGCACATCAAAAGCTGCACCGGAAGCTGCGCCCGTGCGGAGTTCATTTACATAATGCCCGTCCAGCACGGAAACAACCATTCCATTCGTAGAATCAATCAATATAACCTGAGCCGGTGATGGCGGCATTCCCTTTTCACCATTTTCTGGTGTTACGTTAACGACCTTGAGGCACCCCATATCCATCTCCTCCACAAAAGACGGCGTATACATCATAGATCCTCCATGTTCCGGTGCATGTATATTTGCGTGCCCCGGCGCCTCGCCCTTCCCGGCGGAAAAAAGGCGGAAAGACTCCTTCACCGCTTCCACGGCATCCCGCATTGTGAATACCTCTTTCATATCCTCCTTAGACAATAGCAGCATCTTGCTTCCTCCTAAAATAAAAATTCCTTCCCCCCATATCCGTAGTATCCCCCTTTGGTGACTATTATTATCATTATAGGCAGGAAGTCGAAATTTGTCAATTAGGAGCGGAGGTCGCCTGTGTGTAGGGAGAGCTGCGGGGCGGGTGCCTCCCGGGGTAAGCGTTTTCTTCTGCCTGGATGCGTCCAGCCGCCGGAACGGATATAGGGATGTCTGGAAGCGTCTTACTGTTGTTAGCCGGAGTTAAGTAAAATAGAAGGAAACCCGGGGTGAATCTTTTGATACCGAATCAAAAGATTCCCTGGCCTCAGCATGCGAAGTCATCGGGCTTCGGATGATGTGGCCAGGTTACCCCGGTTTTCCTTCTATTTTACTTTATTCCGGCTTACAGCAGTAACCCGTTTCCAGACATCCCTATATCCGGCTCCGGCGGCGGCCCCCTCCTCAAGCACCGCCCGCCCCTACTTACTGTTCGTGTAGTTTACAAGGCCTCCGGCTGCGATTAGTTTCTGCATGAATTCCGGAAATGGCTGTCCCTGGAATTCTGTGCCTTTTGTTCGGTTATAGATCTTTCCGCTGTCAAAGTCTACCTCGACTTCGTCTCCGGCGTCTATATTTTTTGCAGCTTCCGGGCATTCAATGATCGGAAGTCCGATGTTGATTGCGTTGCGGTAGAAGATTCTGGCAAATGTTTCTGCGATTACACAGCTTACCCCTGCAGTTTTTAAGCAGAGCGGCGCATGCTCTCTGGAGGAGCCGCAGCCGAAGTTTTTATTTGCCACAATCAGGTCTCCCGGCTGTACCTTGTTTACGAACTCCGGGTCAATGTCAGCCATCGCGTGGCTTGCCAGTTCCTGTGCATCAAAGGAGTTCAGATATCTTGCCGGTATAATTACGTCTGTATCTACGTTATCCCCATATTTAAAAACGTGTCCCAATGCTTTCATTATTTGTCACCTACTTTCTCAGGATTTGCAATATATCCTGCGATTGCACTTGCGGCAGCCACTTCTGGGGAAGCCAGATAAATCAGGGATTCCACATGTCCCATACGGCCTACAAAGTTACGGTTCGTTGTTGAAACGCACTTTTCCCCTGCTGCCATTACCCCCATGTGTCCGCCCATGCAGGGCCCGCAGCTTGGTGTATTCACCGCACATCCTGCATCTACAAAAATATCCAGAAGTCCCTCTGCCATGCATTGTTTATATATCTTCTGTGTTGCAGGAATTACCATGACACGCACATCCGGATGAACCTCACGGCCTTTCAGAATTGCCGCGGCTTTGCGCATATCCTCCATCCTTCCGTTTGTACAGGAACCAATGACAACCTGGTCGATCTTGATTGGCTCCATAGCTTCTATCTCGTCAATGGTCTTCGCATTGCCCGGAAGATGCGGAAATGCCACGGTCGGACGCACCTCTGACAGATTGATCTCAATTACTTCATCATAATCGGCATCCTCATCTGCTTCATAAATCTTATATTCCTTCACGGAATGCTCTTTTATATAAGCCTGCACCTTCTCATCCACCGGGAAAATCCCGTTCTTTGCCCCTGCCTCGATCGCCATATTCGCCATCGTAAAACGGTCATCCATAGAAAGTTCCTTCAGGCCGTCCCCTGTAAATTCCATAGATTTATAGAGAGCGCCGTCTACACCGATCTTTCCGATAATATGAATAATAATATCCTTACCGCTCACAAAAGCCCCCGGCTTACCGGTCAGAACAAACTTTATTGCACTTGGCACCTTAAACCACAATTCCCCTGTAGCCATCCCCGTTGCAATATCCGTCGTGCCCACGCCCGTTGAAAATGCCCCAAGAGCGCCATATGTACAGGTATGGGAGTCCGCACCGATGATACATTCACCTGCGGTCACAACACCAGCCTCCGGTAGAATTGCATGTTCCACCCCTGATTTTCCCTGCTCAAAATACCACTTCAGCCCCTGGTCCTTAGCAAACTCACGGATAGACTTAGAGTTCTCCGCCGACTTAATATCTTTATTCGGCGTAAAATGATCCGGAACCAATACAACCTTATCTTTATCAAAAACCCTCTCCGCCATTTCCTTGAAAATAGGCAGAGCCATAGGTCCGGTAATATCATTCGCCATTACCACATCCAGTTTCGCCTCTATCAGCTGCCCGGCCACAACAGAATCAAGCCCCGCATGAGCCGCCAGAATCTTCTGCGTCATAGTCATTCCCATCACAACAACCTCCTCTTTCTAATAAATTCTACCTGTCATTTTATCATAATAAAGCGTCAAAGAAAAGATGAGATCTTATCCTTTTTCCAATCCAGCCCCCGACCACTTCCCCATAATTCCGCGCCATTTCCTCATCCCCTCTTCTCATATGCCCACATCATTCACTAACTTCTATCCCTTCCATAATACACTTCCTTATATATCAGCTTCCTCGTAAGGCCCCATACTGCATGTCCAGTTTCAGGACATAGGTAAGTAAAAAGTTTCAGGACATAGGTAAGTCCAAATGTTAAACTATACAGAAATAA